>JANMXB010000303.1:0-6945 GCA_031380765.1 Pseudomonadota bacterium
GCCTTGCCCCGGGCGCGTTCGCGCACTGGGCCCGGGTCTGGAACGTCGACCTCGAATGGCTCAAGAAGCAATACGCGCCCGGCATGATGGCCAAGTCGGGCATGACCGTGTCGCGCTGGATCGACGGTGTGCTAGAAAAGAACGAGCTCATCGACCAGGATTCGAACCTGCGCGCGATGATCTTCTGGGGGCATGCACCCAACAGCCAGTCGCGCGGCCTGGAAATGGTCGAGGCCATGAAGAAGCTCGACCTCACCGTGGTGATCGACCCGTATCCTTCGGCGACCGCCGCGATGACCGCGATGGTGAGGAAAGACGGCGTGTATCTTCTGCCTGCATGCACGCAGCTCGAAACCTCGGGCAGCGTCACCGCTTCGAACCGTTCGCTGCAATGGCGCGAGAAGGTGATCGAGCCGCTGTTCGAGTCGCGCACCGACCAGATGATCATGTACCAGCTCGCGCAGAAGCTGGGCTTCGCCGACCAGCTGGTGGGCAAACGCGACGGCAAACAGAACATCAAGCTCGTCAAGGGCAAGGGCGGCATGGACGAGCCCGAGATGGAGGACACGTTGCGCGAGATCAACCGCGGCTCGTGGACCATCGGCTACACGGGCCAGTCGCCCGAGCGGCTCAAGGCCCACATGCGCAACATGCACGTGTTCGACGTGAAGACGCTGCGCGCCAAGGGCGGCGTCGACAAGGAAACCGGTTACGACCTCACGGGGGACTACTTCGGCCTGCCGTGGCCCTGCTACGGCACCGCGGCGATCAAGCATCCCGGCTCGCCCAACCTGTACGACACGTCCAAGTCCATGATGGACGGCGGCGGCAATTTCCGCGCGAATTTCGGCGTGGAGAAGGATGGCGTGAACCTGCTGGCCGAGGACGGTTCTTTCTCGAAGGGCTCGGAGATCACCACCGGTTACCCGGAGTTCGACCACGTGCTGCTCAAGAAACTCGGCTGGTGGGACGACCTCACCGAAGCCGAGAAAGCGGAAGCCGAAGGCAAGAACTGGAAGACCGACATCCTGGGCGGCATCCAGCGCGTCGCCATGAAGCATGGCTGCCATCCCTGGGGCAACGCGAAGGCGCGCGCAGTCGTCTGGAACTTCCCCGACGGCGTGCCGCTGCATCGCGAGCCGCTTTACAGCCCGCGGGCGGACCTGGTCGAAAAGTACCCGACGCACGACGACAAGAAAGCGTTCTGGCGCCTGCCGACCCTCTTCAAGTCGGTGCAGCAGAAGAACAAGGACATCGGCAAGCAGTTCCCGATGATCCTCACCAGCGGCCGGCTGGTCGAGTACGAAGGCGGTGGCGAGGAAACCCGCTCCAACCCGTGGCTGGCCGAGCTGCAGCAGGACAACTTCGTGGAGATCAACCCCAAGGCGGCGGCAGACCGTGGAATCCGCAACGGCGAGTACGTCTGGGTCAGCTCGCCGTCGGGTGCAAAGCTCAAGGTGAAGGCGATGGTCACCGAGAGGGTGGGCCCGGACACCTGCTTCATCCCGTTCCACTTCTCGGGCTGGTGGCAGGGCCAGGACATGCTGGGGTTCTACCCCGAGGGCGCGGCGCCGATCGTGCGCGGCGAGGCAGTGAACACCGCGACGACCTACGGGTACGACGCGGTCACCATGATGCAGGAAACCAAGACGACGCTCTGTCAAGTGGCGAAGGCCTAAGGAGAAGACCATGGCACGAATGAAATTTCTCTGCGACGCCGAACGCTGCATCGAGTGCAACGGCTGCGTCACCGCCTGCAAGCAGGAGCACGAAGTCCCGTGGGGTGTGAACCGCCGCCGGGTCGTCACCGTCAACGACGGCGTCGTCGGCGCCGAGAAATCGATCTCGGTGGCCTGCATGCACTGCTCGGATGCGCCTTGCATGGCGGTCTGCCCGGTGGATTGCTTCTACCGCACCGATGACGGCGTCGTGCTGCACGACAAGGACCTGTGCATCGGCTGCGGCTACTGCTTCTACGCGTGCCCGTTCGGCGCGCCGCAGTTTCCCCAGGCCGGCGCGTTCGGCCTGCGCGGCAAAATGGACAAGTGCACGTTCTGCGCCGGCGGCCCGGAGCCCGACAAGTCGGAGGCCGAATTCAAAAAGTACGGCCGCAACCGGCTGGCCGAGGGCAAGCTGCCAGCGTGCGCCGAAATGTGCTCGACCAAGGCGCTGCTCGGCGGTGACGGCGACGTGATTGCGGACATCTACCGCGAGCGCGTCACGCGGCGCGGCAAGGGCTCGGAGGTGTGGGGCTGGGGCACGGCCTATGGCCAGGGCAAGCCCGGCGCGCCCGCGCCGGCATCCGGGGCGAAATCATGAAATCGCGCATCGGTCGCGCGATCCTGGTCGGTGTCATCGCGACTTTCGGCGCGGCCGGCTGCATGGAGGTCGAGCAGACCAGCACCGGCCAGAAGCAGGGCAAGTACCAGGGCAAGCCCGACGGCAAGGCCTGGGACAACGATCCCCTCGCGGCCGGCGGCGGCAGCGCCAAGTGGACCAAGGGCGACAAGGTCAGCTGGGAAACCCAGATCAAGTCCCGCAACAACGGCCAGAACGAATACAAGCGGATCGGCGATTAGCGCCGCGGCCCCAAGGAGACCAAGATGAAAACGCCTTCCTGGCTCGCCGGCCTGGCTGTCGTCCTGTGCGCGGCTGTCCCGCCGGCAGTCCTCGCGCAGGCCCAGCCCGCGGCGACTGCTTCGCAGCCCGCCGTTCAGTCCGCCGCGCAGCCGGCCCCCGAGGATTCCCAAGCCAGGCGCCAGGTCGTGCAGCCGGGCAACAACGCGCCGGTCTGGCGCGAGGTCAAGTCCGGCGAAGCCAACTACACGAGCATCAAGGGACCCGAAACCGGCGTGTTGATCCAGCAGCAGGCGAAATTCTTCGGCCAGGACTCGATGAGCACGGCGGGCGAGGCATGGCGCAAATACCGCAACGGCCCGATCACGGTCTACGGCGGGTGGCTGATCGTGCTCGCTTTGGTTGCCCTTGGTGCGTTCTACCTGTGGAAGGGACCGATCAGGCTGCATGAGCCGCCGAGCGGCCGGATGATCCTGCGCTTCACGATGCTCGAGCGCTGGGCGCACTGGAGCGTTGCGATCAGCTTCTGCATATTGGGCGTTTCGGGGCTGGTGATCCTCTTCGGCAAGCACATCCTGCTGCCCGTGATCGGGTACACGCTGTTCGCGTGGCTCACGATCCTCATGAAGAACCTGCACAACTTCATCGGACCGCTTTTCATCCTCAGCATCGTGCTGATGGCGATCATCTATGTGCGCTACAACCTGCCCGCCAAAGGCGATCTCACCTGGCTCGCGCGGTTCGGCGGAATGTTCTCTGGCAAGGAAGTGCCTTCGGGACGATTCAATGCGGGCGAAAAAGGCTGGTTCTGGCTCGGCGTGGTGGTGCTGGGCACCGTCATGAGCGTCTCGGGCCTCATCATGCTGTTCCCCAATTTCGACCAGGTGCGGACCACCATGCAGCAGGCGAATATCGTCCATGGGGCCGCCGGCGTCATCTTCATGGCGATGTCGTTCGCGCACATCTACCTGGGCACCATTGGAATGGAAGGCGCCTACGACGGGATGCGCCATGGCTACGTCGACGAGGAATGGGCGAGGGAGCACCACGAGCTCTGGTACGGCGACGTCAAGTCGGGCCGCGTCAAGCCGCCCGGCGAGCCGGCGCCGGCCGCGCGTCCGCAAAACCTTGGAGGGAGCACGCCATGATGAAAAGACTCGTAGCCTGTCTGGCCGCCGGCACCATCGCCGGCGCTGCGTTCGCGAAGCTTCCCCCGGCGCCGCCGATGACCGACGCGCAAAAGGCCGAGAAAGCGGAGAAGGACAAGGCGGGCGCCGACAAGGAAAAAGACCTTCTGGGCAAATCGCAGGACAAGGCCGTGGCCCACTACAAGAAAACCAAGGGCGTCGCCGAGGCGAAAGAAGCGCCGCCGGTCAAGAAGAAGTAGCCATGCACAAACGCTTCCTGGCTGCATCCGTCATTGCCCTGGCTGCGGGGTGCCAGTCGATGCCTGCGGACGGCCCCAAAGCCTCCGCGGTGCTGGAGCCCACGACCGCAAGCATGGTGCGCGGCACCGCGAGTTTCGTGGAAACCGGCGGACGGGTGCGCGTGACTGCGAACGTGAGCGGCCTCAAGCCCAACGGCGAATACGGGTTTCACATCCACGAAGCCGGCGACTGCAGCTCGGGCGACGGCATGAGCACCAAGGGACATTTCAATCCCCACGGCAAGCCGCACGCGCATGCCGGCACCAGCGAGCGCCACGCGGGCGACCTGCCCAGCCTTAGATCCGATGCCGCAGGCAACGCCAGAGTGACGGCGGACCTGGATGTCATCACGGTGTCGCCGGGACCGGCGAGCGTTGTCGGCCGCGGCCTTATCGTCCATGCCCAGCCCGACGATTTCAAAACCCAGCCCACCGGCAACGCCGGCGCGCGCAGCGCGTGCGCGGTGATCCGCGCCGGCTGAAAAGCGCGCCCGGCTAGGTCCCTTCGACCAGCACCAGGCGCGATTTGGCGGACTTGAGCCGGATCGCGAGCGCCGGGGCGTATTCGGGCGAGTCGTAGAACTTCCTTGCCTGTTCCATGGAAGGAAACTCGACCACTGCCAGGCGCGTGGGCTTCCAGCCGCCTTCCTTGCTGTCCACCGCGCCGCCGCGCACCAGGAACCGGCCGCCGTAAGCGGCGATCGCTCCCGGCGTGATCTTCTTGTAGGCCTCGTAGGCCTCTGCGTCCTGGACATCGATGTCGCCAATCAGATATGCGGGCATGGTGTTCTCCTTTGTGCCGATTTTACTTCGCTTGCAGCGGCCGGCCGGCTGCCTTCCACTGGTCGATGCCGCCGGTGAGGAAGCGCGCGGAAACCCCGGCGTCGCGCAGGCGCGCAGCAGTGGATTGCCCGACTTCGTGCCCGAAGACGCAATAGACCACCACTTCCTTGCCGGCAAGATCGCCGGCCCATTCGTCGACGCGCTCGGGGTCCCGCCAGGTTGCGCCTTCGATCAGGTGGGTGCCCGCTTCATAGGCACCCTTGCGCCGCACATCGATCAGCATGAGACCTGGCTCCTGTACGAAGGCTTCAGGAGAAACCGCCAGCGACGCTGTGGACGAGTGGACAGCCGCGACAAAGCGCTCCGAAATCCGCGCCCAGTGGAGGTTGTCCATGACCGCGGCGACATACGCTTTCGGGTCCGCACCGAAGTCGAGGTGATAGGAATGCTCGTACATGTCGAGGGCAAGGATTGTCGTCGACCCGGCTGGCACATTCGTGTGGTCGGCGGCCCAGTGGTTGCACAGGCGGTTCTCCCTGTCCGACCACGCAAGCAGCGCCCATCCCGACCCGCCGCGCATTGCCATCGCAAGCGCCATGAACTGGGTTCGCCAGGCAACGACTGAACCGAAATCGCGGTTCAGCGCAACGGACAACCCGGCTTGCGGCAGCTTCCCGTCACCGCCGAGGCTCGAGAAAAACAGCTCGTGCAGGCTCATCGAGTTGGCGGCGATCAGCTCTTCACGCTTGAGGCCGTTGATCGCGAATCCATCCGCCTTTGCCCAATCGAGGGCCGCGAGCTTCGCGCGGATGGCATGCAGGCGCTTCACCGCGCCGCCGTAGTTGTTCTGGTGATGGGACAGCATCAGCCGCTCGGACAGGCCGCGCAGGCCCGAAGCGTCGAACGGCAATGGCTGGATGGCGGGGGTGGTCGGATTGGCGTCCATGGTTCTCTCCTTCGAGATCACGGCAGGGCTTGGACGCAATCGTCGTGAAACGCGGTCTTTGAAATGCGGGGAGCCTGCCTTCCCCGTTCCCCGGATCATCGGGCCTCGGGCAGGCGGATGTCAATGGGTCATGCGGCCCGGATCCTGAAAGTCGAACTTTCACTGCAACACATCAAGCACCAGAGCCATTCTTCTGCCAGTTCATGTACTGGTACCGGTACAGATTGCGCGCGCGCAGCGCCTTCTGTCCGGCCGCGGCCTGTTGTGGCCGGGCGCGTTTCATAGTAAGTTTCTCCCACCGGGACTTCCGCAGGCTCCCGGATACAGGCGGTGTCCAAGTCGCCCAAGCTCTGCGCCTTACCTACTGGGCCTTATCCATGGACACCGCACCTGCTCCCGCATACACCCTTGCGCAGATGACCGGCTACATGCTGCGCCTGGGCACCATCGGCTTCGGCGGGCCGGTGGCGCTCGCCGGCTACATGCACCGCGATCTGGTCGAGGAGCGCAAATGGATCACCGAGTCCGACTACAAGGAGGGTCTCGCGCTGGCCCAGCTCGCCCCGGGCCCCATGGCGGCCCAACTGGCGATCTACCTCGGGTTCGTCCACTACCGCACCCTGGGCGCGACGCTCGTGGGACTCGCTTTCGTCATCCCGTCGTTCATCATGGTGGTGCTGCTCGGATGGGCCTACCAGCTCTATGGCGGCCTGACCTGGATGCAGGCGGTGTTCTACGGCGTGGGCGCCGCGGTGATCGGCATCATCGCCATCAGCGCCTACAAGCTGACCACCAAGAGCGTGGGCAAGGACTGGCTGCTGATCGGGATCTACGCGCTCCTTGTCGTGATCACGGTCGTCACCGAATCCGAAAGCGCGTGGGTTTTCCTCGCTGCAGGCACGCTGGTATGGCTCGTCCGCGCCCCGCCGCGAAACTGGTTCGGCAAAGGGCCGCTCGCCGCGATCGCCGCCGAGCCGCTGGCAATCACGGTTGCTGCCGCATCGTCCATGGATTGGTCGTTACTCACGCAGATCGGCGTCTTTTTCGCGAAAGCCGGTGCATTCGTGTTCGGCTCCGGTCTGGCGATTGTTCCGTTCCTCTACAGCGGTGTCGTCACGGAAAATCACTGGCTGACTGAACGGCAGTTCGTGGATGCAGTTGCCGTTGCAATGATCACGCCGGGTCCCGTCGTGATCACCGTGGGGTTCATCGG
>JANMXB010000360.1:0-4201 GCA_031380765.1 Pseudomonadota bacterium
ACGCATACGCCTACTGGCAGGCGATATATTGCAGCGAGGTCTTGCCGACGAATTGCGCAAATACTGGGGCGTCGATCTGGTGGACCTGCCCATAGGCGATTACGGTTGGGGATTGGTCAAACTGGAGCCTCTCTTCGGACCGCCGGGCGAGAAGTTTCTAGTCATGGACGTGGACACGGTCTTCACCGGCCGTGTGCTCGACCTTCGTGCGCAAACCGAAGCGCCTTTCCTCGTGGACAACGAACGATTGTCGGATGCCGATTTCAAGCGTCTCTACTACGACTGGGACAAGCTCCGGGAAATCGATTCGCGGGCGCAACCAGCACAAACTGCATTCAACGTGGGGCAGTGGTTCGGCACGGCCGGCGTCGTGAAGCGGGAGGAGTTCGACCGATGGGTTGACTGGACCCTGCCCCGCCGCTTGCGCTATCCGGACTATTTCATGCCCGGCGATCAGGGGGTGGTGAACTATGTGGTCCTTCAGAAGGAGGCATTCGAAGGATTGCGCATCGAGCGCCGCACGATAATGCGCTGGCCCGGCAACTCCATGGACGGGCTCGATGTCGAGAGCGTTTCGCAAGGAACGGCCCCGCCGCTCGTTATTCACTGGGCCGGAATGAAGAAGACCTTCCTCCGGAACATGGTGGGTGGCGATTTGATGCTGTACTTCGAGAAGTTCTACTATAAACGGCTGCCCGCGGGGGGCCTGCGAAGGATCCTGGCGAATTGCCATCACGTATGGCTTCAGTCGAGATATTTCGTTCTGGTAAGAATGAAGCTGGCATACCGCAAGTGGGTTCCTGCCAGACTTTCGGGCCGCATTGGTTCGCCGGTATGAGAGGAAGAATGCGCGCATGAAGAAGCTGATCAGGCTGGCGCTGGCCAGGTCTGGATATCAGATTCAGAGCACCAAATACATTCCGCGGCAGTTGCTCAATCCGGATCTGCTCCGGGTCATCGACCTCGACGACATCGTTTGTCGCCGAATGTTCCAATCCGGCCAAGCGCTGACTTTCATTCAGATCGGCGCGTTTGACGGGGTTAGCACTGACCCGTTGTACAAGTACATCGGCCGATATGCCTGGCGTGGAGTCATGCTGGAGCCCCAGCCGCGCCCGGCCAGCAAGTTGCGCGAGCTCTATGCTGGCAACGAAGCCATAGTCATTCTCGAGGCTGCATTGGATCGCGAACGGGGCAAGCGAATGCTGTATACGGTGGAGTCGGATGCCGCCCCGGTCTGGGCAGGCGGAATGGCATCTTTTCAGCGCGAGCATATCGTCAAGCACGCCTACCTCATTCCAGGATTGGAAGGAATGATCAGGGAGCTCACGGTGGATTGCATTACCTTCGATGACGTGTTCGATCAGTTGCCGTCAGGTCAGGTTGACCTGCTGCAAATCGACGCAGAAGGTGCCGACGCCCAAATCCTGATGCTGTTCCCGTTCGAGCGTGCGAAGCCTGCAATCATTCACTGGGAAATCAAAAACCTGACCAGGGTCCGGCAAGAGGAGTGCCTAGAAATGCTGTCGGGCTTTGGCTACCGCTTTGCGCGGTCGGGAGGCGAGGACATGATGGCGGTACTCGGCTGAAACCCAATGATTCCGACGGCAGCCACCCTGTTCGAGAAGGTGCCGCAGGTCCTGCGCAGGCACCGGCTGATGAAAGCCTGGATGCAATTGACCAGAGAGGATCCGCTGCAGCTTGTCCGGATTCGCGACGAGTCTTTCGCGTACGCCGATATGAGCGACGGGTTCCTGCGCCTCATAGTCATTGAGGGGAGTTTCGAGAGGGACTTTTTCAACCTGGCCGACGCTATCCTGAAAGATGGCGGAGTGTTCCTCGACGCCGGGGCGAATCATGGCCTGCTGAGCTTCGGCCTGGCGGGTCGCCATGGGAGCAAGATAAGGTTTCACCTGTTCGAGCCGATCCCGCGGCTGGTTTCCTCCATCAGGAGGAGCCTGGCTCTCTATCCTTCCATGCAGTGCAAGATTAACGCCGTCGCGGTTTCCAACCAGGAGGGCCTTGTTTCCTTCCTGGTCGAAGATTTGCAAACGGGAGCCTCTCACATTGTCGCCAATGGCGGAGAACAGGTTGCTGCAATCACTCTGGATCAATATGCGGCGGAGCAAGGCCTCGGCCGGATTGATCTGCTGAAATTGGACGTGGAAGGCTACGAGCTGGTCGCATTGCATGGCGCCCGGCGATGTCTCGAAAGCCATTCAATCCGGGCGATCTATTTCGAATACTTCGAGAAATGGCTGATGCGCGTGCAACCGCCGCGCGATTTGATCGATTTCCTCCAGTCGCTGGAGTATGAAGTATGCTTTTGCCGTAGCGGCGACATTGCGCAAAGGGGAGGCGCCACCCATTCGATTCGCGAAGGCATGCCTGGGCACGGGGTGCCGCTTCTTCCTGTCGGGGGGCATGGTTTGCCGAAAATGACAGACCTGTTGGCAGTCCCCAAGTCCAATCTCGCTCGCTTGATATAGCGTGGAAGTCTCTGTTGTCATTTGCACGCACGCGCCTCGGGCAGACTACTTTCACCGCTGCCTGGAGGCAATTCGGGGGCAGGATTTGCCCATGCGTCAATGGGAATTGCTGGTTGTGGACAACGCGAGCGAAGTACCGTTGGCAGGTCGCATCGACTTGTCATGGCATCCGTCTGCGCGGCTGTTCCGGGAGGAAAAGCTCGGCCTGACACCGGCGCGCCTGCGCGGTATCCGCGAGGCTGCAGGAAACCTGCTTGTCTTCGTCGACGACGACAACGTCCTCGCCCCGGATTTTCTCAGCAGGACTTTGCGTGTAGCCGAAGAAAAGAGTTTTCTCGGCGCCTGGAGCGGGCAGTGCCATCCCGGGTTCGAACGCCCTCCGCCCGAATGGACGCGCCGTTACTGGGGAAATTTCCCGATCCGCGAGTTCACCCGTGACGTTTGGTCGAACCTGCCGCGACTTTCCGAAACCATGCCCTGCGGGGCGGGGCTTTGCGTGAGGCGAAACGTGGCGCAGCAGTATCTTTTCCTGCATGAATCGGGAAAGCGCGCGTTCCAGTTCGATCGCGCCGGCACTTCGCTGCTGTCCGGAGGGGACAACGACCTGGCCGCGTGCGCCTGCGACATCGGCCTGGGCGTGGCGTTAACCGCTTCCCTGGAGCT
Source organism: Pseudomonadota bacterium (assembly GCA_031380765.1). GTDB lineage: Bacteria > Pseudomonadota > Gammaproteobacteria > Burkholderiales > SG8-39 > SZAS-79. The sequence goes on from JANMXB010000360.1 coordinate 3,153, forward strand.
CACCCACCTGATTCCGCCCGCGCGATTGACCGAGGAGTATCTTGCGCGATTGCTCGAGGGTATTTACTTTTCGACTGTCGTGCTCGCGCACCTGCGCTCCTCCCCGGCAGAACTGGCCTCATATCGCGTACGGTGGCATGAATACCTGGGCGCCTTGATGGCAGGGGGGCCGCATCGCCGAATCCGGACGGCATGCCTGCGCGGCAGGCGGCGGGGGCTCGCCTACGTGGATAGTCTTGGGTGACTCAGAGCCGCTGGCACCGCATCGCTTCAGCGGCGCAACCGCCGTGTAAATCGCAAGAACCGGAAAATGCCATTCGATACTCTTGTGGTCCAATAGGGTATCTTTCCGGTTGGAATTCCCTGCCTGCGCCAACATCCCCTCGAGAGGATTGCAGGTCCCGTGAAAGTTCTGCATATCGTTGAAAACCTGAACCACGGCGCCGTCGAGACCTGGCTTGTCCGGATGCTGCGCCACGCGAGGAAGCGGGGCGCGGAGGCCGACTGGACTTTCTACTGCGCCGTCGGGCAGCGCGGGGCCATGGACGACGAAGCGCGGTCGCTGGGGGCGAAAGTCGTTTTCTCTCCCGTCCCGCTCCGCCAACGGATGCATTTTCTGCGGGCGCTGCGCAAGGAGTTGAGGCACGGAGACTACGAAGTGCTGCATTGCCACCACGACTTGGTGAGCGCGGTCTACCTCCTCGCCGCCGTGGGAATTCCGATGCGCCGTCGAATCGTACACGTGCACAACGCGGATGAATCGATCCCGTCACACAACCGCCTTAAACGCGACCTCTTGCGCGAGCCCCTGCGCCGCGCCTGCCTTGCCATGGCCGACCGAATCGTCGGAATCTCCAACCATACGCTGGACACATTCCTGGCCGGCCGCGCCCGCCGGCCGGATCGCGACGTCGTCTGCTACTACGGCGTGGACGTCGCGCCGTTTACAACGGCTGCCGCCGATAGAGCGAGGTTCCGGCTGGAGTTGGGACTGCCCGGCGACGCGCTGATCCTGCTTTTCGCCGGGCGCCTGGTCGAGGAGAAGAACC
>JANMXB010000396.1:0-5461 GCA_031380765.1 Pseudomonadota bacterium
CGCCTTGTAGACCAGCACGAAGCCCAGCGCGATCAGCGAATACATGAGGCCGATCAGCACGCCGTTGGTGAGCAGCGCGATCGTGAAGCCCCAGTCAAGCATGGACCTGCTCGATCGAGACTTTTGCGCGCACCATGGCGCGGCGGCCGTCCTCGTAAGTGACTTCGGTGGCGATTTCGGTTTCCTCCGCGCCCGTGTAGAGCGCCTCGATCACGCTCGCGTACTTTTCCGCAATCACCTTGCGCCGGAGCTTGCGCGTGCGCGTGATCTCGGCGTCGTCGGCGTCGAAATCCTTGGACAGCAAGAGGAACCTGCGCACGCGCGTTGCCTCGAGCAGGCCCTGGTTGCATTTCTCGATCTCCGCGCGGATCAGCGAGCGCACCTCGGGTTTCTGCGCGAGGTCCTGGTAGCCGCTGTAGGCCAGGCCCTGCCGCTCGGCCCAGTTGCCGACCGGCGCGAGCGCGATCGCGATCATCGCGGTCACTTCCGGCCTGTCGTGCCCGAAGGCGATCGCCTCGCCGATGTAGGGACTGAACTTGAGCTTGTTCTCGACGAACTGCGGCGCGAAAGGCGTCCCCGCATTGGGTCCTTCCCCGAGCTTGCCGACGTCCTTGGCGCGGTCGATGATCGCGAGGTGCCCCTGCGGGTCGATGAAGCCGGCGTCACCGGTATGAAACCAGCCCTCGGCATCGATCGCCTCGCGCGTCGCCTCGGCCTGCTTGTGGTAACCGCGAAACACGTTCGCGCCCCGCACCAGCACTTCGCCGCCCTCGGCGATGCGCACTTCGACGCCGGGTCCGGGCGGGCCGACGGTATTCGGGTCCGCCGCGGTGTCCGGCTGCACCGAGACGAAGGCGCCCAGCTCGGTCGAGCCGTACACCTGTTTCAGATTGACGCCGAAGGCGCGAAAGAAGCGGAACGTGTCGGCACCCAGCGGCGCGCCGCCTGTGAGGCACCAGCGCGCGCGGCGCAGGCCGATCTGGTCGCGCACCGGCCCATAGACGAGGAACTCGCCGAGCGCGACCTGGGCACGCAGGCCGGCGGGAATGCGTTTGCCCGCCGCGCGCAGCAGCTCGGCCTCGATCGCGCGGTCGCGGAAATACCCGAAAGTGATGCGCTTGAGCAACGATGCGTCGGTCGCCTTGACCTGGATCTCGGTGATGAGGTTCTCCCAGATGCGCGGCGCGGCGAGGAACGCGCTGGGTCCCAGTTCGCGCAAGTCGCGCTGTACCGTCTCGGGACTTTCCGGGCAGTTGACGGCGAACCCGACCACCATCTGGAGCACCAGCGTGTACATCGCATCGCCCACCCAGGCCATCGGCAGATAGGCGAGCCAGTCGTCTTCGGCGCGCAGGTCGGTGCACGCGAGGAACGCCGCGGCGCTCGCCAGCAGGTTGGCGTGCGTGAGCATCGCGCCCTTCGGCCGGCCGGTGGTGCCGGAGGTGTAGCACAGCAGCGCCACCTCCTCCGGTGCGCCTTTGGCGATCTCCGCTGCGACAAGGCCTGGATACCGGGCGCCGTATTCGCGGCCGAGGATGAGCATCGATTCGAAGGAACGCAGCACCGGGTCGTGGTAATGGAACATGCCGCGCGAGTCCTCGAACACGACAAGCGCCAGTCTGGGCAGGCGAGCCTGCAGCGACAGGATCTTGTCGACCTGCTCCTGGTCTTCGGCGACGACAATGCCGGCTTCGGAGTGCTCGAGAACGTAGGCAAGCTCATCGGCCGCCGCATCCTGGTAGAGCGGGACCGCAATGCCCCCGAGGCACTGCGCGGCCAGTTGCGCCGCATACAGCCGCGGGCGGTTGTCGCCGATCACGGCAAGCACGTGGCCACGCGCGAAGCCGACCGACGCAAGGCCGAGCGCGAAGTCCTGCACCATCGCCGAATACGCCGCCCACGTCTGCGTGCGCCAGATGCCCATGGCCTTCTCGCGCATGGCCGGCGCGTCGCCGCGTTCGCGCGCATTGCGCTCCAGCAGCCGCGGCAGCGTCGCAGTTGTGCCGACGCTCATGCCGCCTTGTCTTCCATTCGCTTCGTACCGAGGTAGGCGCGGATCACCTCGGGACTCGCCTGCACGAATTTCGGGTCGCCTTCGGCGATCACGCGCCCGCGGTCGAGCACGACCACGCGGCGGGAGATGTCCATCACCACGCCCATGTCGTGCTCGATCAGGACCACGGTCGTGCCGCGCTCCTCGTTCACGTCGAGCACGTAGCGCGCCATGTCCTCTTTCTCTTCCTGGTTCATGCCGGCCATCGGTTCATCGAGCAGGAGCACTTTCGGCTCCAGCGCGAGCGCCCGTCCGAGCTCGACGCGCTTTTGCAGGCCATAGGAGAGCGCGCCGGTGGGAAGCTTGCGCAGGTCCTCGAGCTTGAGGAACTCGAGCAGGTCCTCGACCTTCTCGCGGTGCGCGATCTCTTCCTTCTGCGCCAGGCCCCAGTACACGAACGAGGCGAAGACGCCCGAGCGCATGCGCACGTGCCGGCCGAGCATGAGGTTGTCGAGCACGCTCATGCCCTTGAAGAGCGCGATGTTCTGGAAGGTGCGCGCAATCCCGCGCTCGGCAACGCGGCTCGGCGCCAGGTCGGTGATGTCCTCGCCCTCGAACGCGATGCGCCCGCGGTCGGGCCGGTAGAAGCCGCTGATCATGTTGAGCAGCGACGTCTTGCCGGCGCCGTTGGGCCCGATGATCGAGAGGATCTCGCCCCGGCGGACCTCGAGGCTCACGTCATCGACGGCCATCACCCCGCCGAAATGCTTGGCGACGCCCTCGACCCGAAGCTGTGCTTCGTCAGTAGCCAACCCAAGCCCTCCCCTCGCTCCTGGGCCATCATGCCGATACAATCCTTCCCATGCAACACTTCGATGGACTCGAGGCGCGCTCGCCGCAGGAACGCGAAGCGGCGCTGATGGCGGCGCTGCCCGCGCAGGTCGCGCACGCCTCGAAGAACGCCCCCGGATTCGCCCGTATCCTTGCCGGCGTCGACACAGCGGCGGTGAGCACGCGGGAGGCGCTCGCCAGGCTGCCGGTCACGCGCAAGTCGGACCTGGGTGCGTTGCAGAAAGCGATCCCGCCGCTCGGGGGGCTGAATGCCACGCCAGTGGAGAAAATGGCCAAGCTGTACGTCTCGCCCGGCCCGATCTATGAACCCGAAGGCACCTCGCCGGACTGGTGGCGCACGGCGCGCGCCCTGCATGCGGCTGGAGTTCGCGCCGGCGACCTCCTCATCAATGCGTTTGCATACCACTTCGTCCCGGCCGGGTCGATGGTGGAGAGCGGCGCAAGAGCGATCGGCTGCAGCGTCGTGCCCGCCGGTACCGGGCAGACCGAAATGCAGGTGGCGGCGATCAGTGAGCTGCGCATCGCGAGTTATGTCGGCACGCCGTCGTTTTTGAAGCTGATCGTGGAGAAAGCCGACGCGATGCAGGCCGACATTTCGTGCCTGACGAAGGCGCTGGTCGGTGCGGAGTACCTGCCACCCGCGCTCCGGGACGCGATGCGCGAGCGCGGCATCGGCGTACTGCAGATGTACGGTACCGCGGACCTCGGGCTGATCGCCTACGAGACGAATGCCCCCGAGGGAAGCGTGAACGCCGGGATGGTCCTGGATGAAGCGCTAATCCTCGAGATAGTGCGGCCCGGCACCGGCGATCCCGTGGCGCCAGGCGAGGTGGGCGAGGTGGTGATCACGACTTTCAACCCGGACTACCCGCTCATCCGCTTCGCCACCGGCGACCTGTCGGCGGTGCTCGCCGAGCCCAGCCCGTGCGGCCGGACCAATACGCGCATCCGCGGCTGGATGGGGCGCGCCGACCAGACGACCAAGGTGCGGGCCATGTTCGTCACGCCGGGCCAGGTGAACGAGGTCGTGCGCCGGCACCCGGAAATCCTCAAGGCCCGGCTGGTGGTGGAAGGCGAGACCGGCAACGACCGCATGACCCTGAAATGTGAGGCGAAGCTCCGTCCGGACGGATTCGCCGAAGCGGTCGTGGCGTCGCTGCGCGATCTCACCAAGCTGCGCGGCGAGGTGGAACTGCTCGAGCCGGGCAGCCTGCCCAACGACGGCAAGGTGATCGAGGACTTGCGCAAATATGACTAGACGAGAAGAGGGGGCAGGCCCCCTCCTCTAGTCCTCCCCCTAGTCCACCATCGCCCCCGACGCATTCACGATCGGACCCCAGCGCTTGTATTCGTCCTGGATCATCGAGGCCATCCGCTCGGGCGTGCCGCCGACGATTTCATAGCCGAGGTCGGTCATGCGCTTGACGAATTCGGGCGACTTTGTCGCCTTCTGTCCATCGGCGTTCAGCCTTGCGACGATCTCCTTCGGCGTGCCTGCGGGAACCGCAATGCCGAACCATGCCGTCGATTCGTAACCTGGCACGCCCGACTCGGCAATCGTCGGCAGGTCGGGCAGCGACGCGGCTCGCTGCGCGCCCGTGGTGGCCACGGCGCGCAGCTTACCCGAGCGGATATGCGTGATCGACGAGGGGATGTTGTCGAACATCATGTTCACCTGCCCGCCCATGAGGTCGGTCACCGCCGGACCGCTGCCCTTGTAGGGAACGTGGGTGATGTCCAGCCCGAGCATGTGCTTGAACATCTCGCAGGACATATGGATCGTCGACCCGCTGCCGCTGGAGGCGCAGGTCAGCCTGCCCGGCTGCGCCCTGACCAGAGCGATGAGTTCTTTCACCGAATTCGCCGGCACCGCGGGATTGACCACCAGCACGTTGGCAAATCCGGCCAGGACGATGACCGGGGCGAGATCCTTGTTGGGATCGTAGTTCAGCTTCTTGTAGAGAAAGGGCGTGATGCCATGCAGGCTGCTGGCGCTGGTCAACAACGTGTAGCCGTCGGGCGCCGATCGCGCAGCCATCTCGGAGCCGAGGTTGGCGCCGGCACCGGGCCGATTGTCGACGGTGACCGGCTGGCCGAGGGTCTTCGACAACTCGATGGCCACCGCGCGGGAGATGATGTCGGTCGCGCCGCCGGGTGCGTAGGGACATATCAGGCGGATGGGCTTTGAGGGATAGGCTTGGGCACCGGCATCGAGCGCGACGACCGCCAGCATTGCCACCAGCGTGAAGGAAGCAAAGGTTTTCATGCGTCGTGTCTCCTGGTCTCGTGGACTCCGTCTATGGTTGCGGAGTTTGGGTGCGGCTGCGCCTGATACTAGCAGCGAAGCCGGCGTGACGCAGGAGAGCGTAATTACTTTACGGAAGCGCGCCTGACACGGTAAGCGGCAGTGGGCTGAGCGACCCGTTTAGAGGCTTTCCCGTGCGGTTCGAACACCACTCGAACTCGCGCATGCAGCACTTGGGCGACGCGCCGCAAATTGGCCAGTGAATGGCCTTCGTAGTCGGGCGATTCGAGGCGGCTGATGTGCTGCTGCGAAGTCTTCAGTCGCTTGGCCAGGTCTCTTTGCGAAAGGCCAGCCTGCTCTCTCAATGCGGC
>JANMXB010000452.1:0-3160 GCA_031380765.1 Pseudomonadota bacterium
ATTGCCGGCAACCTCTGCTTTGACGTCGGCGCCGGAAAGAGCAAGCAAGCGGTCGAGGCGGCCCTGGGTGGCGCAGGCCATGTCACGAAGCTCGAACTCATCAACAATCGGCTGGTCGCCAATCCGATGGAGCCGCGCGCGGCGCTCGCCGACTACGATCCGGCCACCGGACGCTCGACCCTGTACACGCCCAGCCAGGGACCGCACGTGATCTACGACCAGGTCGCCGACGCGGTGCTCAGAATCGGCAAGAAAAATCTGCGGGTGGTTTCGGGCAACGTGGGCGGCGCGTTCGGCATGAAGATCTTCCTGCATCCCGAGCAACCAATAGTGGTGTGGGCCTCGCGTCGCCTGAAGCGCGCGGTGCGCTGGACCGGCGACCGCAGCGAGAGCTTCCTGTCCGACGTGCAGGGCCGCGACAACTATTCGGTGGCCGAGCTGGCGATGGACAAGGCGGGGCGCTTCCTTGGGCTGCGCGTGACCACGTGGGCCAACATGGGCGCGTACCTGTCCAACTACGCGCCCTTCATCCCCCAGCTCGCGGTGCCGATGTTCTCAGGCGTGTACAAAATTCCGGCGATTTACGCCAACATCAAAGGCGTCGTCACCAACACCGTGCCCGTGGACGCCTACCGTGGCGCGGGGCGACCGGAGGCGATGTACCTGCTGGAGCGGCTGATCGACCTCGCCGCGCGCGAGCTCGGTCTTGCCCCCGACGAGCTTCGGCGCCGCAATTTCCTGAAATCCTCCGACATGCCCTACCAGACGCCGGTCGAGAGCAAATACGACTCGGGCGACTTCGCCGGCGTGATGGAGCGCGCGATGCAGAAGGCCGACTGGGTGGGATTTCCCTCGCGCCGCGCCGAGGCAGCGAAAATCGGCAAGCTGCGCGGCATCGGCCTGGCGATGTACATCGAGCGCTGCGGCGGCGGCACGGGCGACACGGTCCGTCTCAAGGTCGACCCGGAGGGCAGCGTTACGCTCATCTCCGGCATGCAGGACAACGGGCAGGGCCATACCACCACATTCGTGCAAATTCTTTCGGAGAAGCTCGGTATCGACGCGGACCGCATCCGCGTAGTGCAGGGCGATACCGATGTCGTGCCGGCGGGCATGACCGGCGGGTCGAGGTTCCTCGCGCTCGGCGGCGTCGCCTCGATGGGCGCGGCCGATGAAGTGATCGAAAAAGGCAGGCAGGCGGCAGGCAGCCTGTTGGAGGCGGCGCCGGCCGATATCGAGTACATAGAGGGCGAGTACCGCATTACAGGCACAGACCGGAAGGTTTCGTTGTTCGAGGCGGCGAAAAAGGCGGGCGGGCTGCAGGCCGAGCACACGCGTGCACCCGCCGCCGACATCTACACCTACCCGAACGGCTGCCACATCTGCGAAATCGAGATCGAGCGCGACACTGGCGCAACACGCATCGTGCGCTACAGCGTGGTCGACGATTTCGGCCGGGCGATCAATCCGATGCTGCTCGCGGGCCAGGTGCACGGCGGCACCGTGCAGGGCATCGGCCAGGCGCTGCTCGAGCGCACGCACTACGACCCCGAATCCGGCCAGCTGCTGACCGGCTCGTTCATGGATTACGCGATGCCGCGCGCGGACAATGTCCCGTCGTTCGATTGCGGCTTTCATCATGCGCCTTGCACGACAAATCCCCTGGGCGTGAAGGGGGCGGGCGAAGCCGGCGCGGTCGGCGCGCCGCCCGCGGTGATCAATGCCGTGGTCGATGCGCTCGAGCCCATCGGGGGCCCGGAGCACATCGACATGCCGGCGACGCAGGAGAAGGTGTGGCGGGCTTTGTCCGGCCGCGATGAGTGAGCTCGCGCCCATCGGCATGCTGCGCTTCGGCGTCGCGTTTGCCCCCGAACAGTCGACGTTCTTCGTCTCCAAGGATGCCGCAGGCGCGCCGCACGGGGTGACGGTCGACCTGGCTTATGACCTTGCGCGCTCGATCGGGCGGCCGGTCGAGTTTCTTATGGCGCCGAACACTGGGATCCTGACCGACGCGCTCACCAGCGGTGCGCTGGATGCCGCCTTCATGCCCGTCGATGACGAGCGCAGGCAAAAGCTCCTGATCGGGCCGGTGTATTTCATCGGCCAGAACACCTACCTGGTGCGAGCCGGCTCGGACATCGGGACCATCGCCGAAGTCGACCGCACTGGCGTGCGCGTCATCGGGATTGCCAACACCACGACCATCCGGGGCGCCGCAACGACACTGACCAAAACGAAGATCGAACCCGCGGTATCGGTGGACGTGGCGCTGGAGATGATGCGCACCGGGAAGGCCGACGCCTTCGCGCTCACGCGCGATACGCTCCTCTCAATGTCGCAGAAGGTGCCCGGGTCGCGGGTCCTCGACGGCGCCTTCCGGGAAGTGAGCATCGCGATCGTCGTGCCGAAAGGCCGGCCCGAAGCACTCGCCTATGTGTCGAAGTGGCTCGAGTCGGCCAAGGCCTCCGGCGTGGTGCGCAAGGCTTTCGACGATTCCGGCTTCACGACCGCCGAGGTTGCGCCGCCCGGCGCCCGCTAGGCGCAGTGTCGCCTATCGCACAGACGGCCCCTGGCCCGGGCACTATAAAGTGCGCGACGTACCAACAAGGAGCAGCGAATGAACATCACCCTCGGTATCGGTCCCGTAGTCTCGCTCATCGCCGGCGTCCTCATCCTGATCATGCCGCGGCTGCTCAACTACATTGTCGCGCTGTACCTGATCATCATGGGCGTGCTGGGGTTGCTCGGCCATCATTGACCGGCAGGTGTAATTTTCGCGGATTGCCTCCGCAAGGTCTGCTCCAGGAGCGGCTGTCCTGTCGATTTGCAAATTCAAATTCGAAGTGCGACATCCTGATTGAGCCGAGAGGGTGAGGATGTGCACAGGTGTACCTTTCTCGATGTCTAGTCCAGAAAGGAGTACGCCATGAACTACGCACACCTCACCCTGCACGAACGCTATCAGATTGCGCTTGGGATACAAGCAAAGTTAAGTGACGAACAGATCGGCAATATTCTCAGTCGACATCGCTCAACGATCAATCGCGAGATTAAACGCGGCTCTCATGCCAAACGCGGTTACGTGGCGCAGGAGGCACAGTTTGCTGGGGGGGGGGGGGGGGGGCGCGCGGGCGGAAACCAAACCCCCCAACCCCCGCGG
>JANMXB010000385.1:0-5022 GCA_031380765.1 Pseudomonadota bacterium
TTGGAGGGCTTGAGGCCGTTCTGTTCCATCCTGACGATGCCCAGGCCGGCGGTGAACCCCGCGGTGCCAAGCGCCATGGCATCGAACAGGCTCAGGCCCTGCGGGATTCTGACCAGCCAGTCGGCGGGTACGCGCGCGTACTCGGCGTAGCCGCCATGGTGTTTGACGCCGAGATCGAATCCGGTGGCGAGCACTGCGTCGCCCTTGGCGAATCTTCCATCGGTGGACGAAACCACGGTGCCGGACAGGTCGATGCCGCCGATGCACTCGGGACGCAGAAGGATGCGGCCCTTTCCGGTCGCTGCCAGCGCATCCTTGAAGTTGACGTCGGAGTACGCCACGCGCACCACGACCTCGCCCGGATCGAGCTGGTCCAGCGTGAAGTCCACAAAGGCCGCGCTGGCCTTCTTGTCGACCTCGGTGATCTTGTAGGCCTTGAATTTTCCAATCTCCATGCTTGTCTCCTCAGTGCTTGGGCTTTTCGGCCTGCAGGTAGTCGATCGACTGCATCTCGGTGAGCCGGCTAATGGTGCGGGCGAACTCGACGCCGGCAGTCTCGCCCGCCGGGCCGCTGATGTACAACCCTTCCGGCACGGTCTCGGCCGAGCAGATGAGCTTGATGCGTTCGTCGTAGAAGATGTCCACCAGCCACGTGAATCGGCGCGCCGAATCGGCGTTTTGGGCCGAAATGCGCGGTATGCCGGACAGGATTACGGTGTGGAACCGCCTTGTCAGGTCCACATAATCCGTATACGAACGGGGCCCGCCGCACAGCACGTCGAAGTCGAACCACACGAGGCCGCCGGCGCGCTTGCGGTAGGGGATCTCGCGCCCCTCGACGTCGAGCGGATGGGTTTCCTCCTCCACGTCCTTGAGGTTGGCAAAGATGCGCTCGAGGGCGGTCTCGGCGGCTGCGTCGAGCGGCGTGTGGTAGACGCGGACCTGCTCGAGCGCGCGGCGGCGGTAATCGTTGCCGGCATCCACTTCGAGCACGTCCATGCGATCCTTGATCAGGGCAATGGTCGGCAGGAAGCGTTCCCTCTGCAGGCCGTTCGGATACAACTGGTCGGGCGAATAGTTGCTGGTCATGCAGAACACCACGCCGCGGCCCATCACCCGGTCGAGAAAGCGCCCGAGGATCATCGCATCCGCGATGTCGGAGACGTGGAATTCGTCGAAGCAGATCAGCCGGTAGCGCTTCGCGGTGCGCTCCGCGACCTCGCCGATCGGGTCCTCGGTGCCCTTTACCTCGTTGAGCTCGCGATGGATCTCGCGCATGAAGTGATGGAAGTGCACGCGGCGTTTGCGTACCAGCGGCACGCAGCGGTAGAAAGAGTCCATGAGGAAGCTCTTTCCCCGCCCTACCGCGCCCCAGAGGTAAACACCTTTGGGCAGAGACGGCTTGACGAGCACGCGCTTCCAGGCGGTGTTGCGCCGTGCCTTGTAGGCGATCCACTCGTCATACAGGCGCTGCAGGCGCTCGACCGCGCGCCATTGCGCCGCGTCCGAGACAAACCCGCGCCTGGCAAGGCTCTGCCGATAGAGGGAGACGACGTCCGGCCGGGCGCCGTCCATCCCCTCTCCGGCTTCTGCGCCGGAATCGAGCGCGCTGTCTCGCATCTGGTCTAGCTGCGCATCTAACTGCGCATCTAACTATTCAACGAGCGCTTGTCGACGGCAAGGGCGGCTTCGTGCATCACTTCGGACATTGAAGGATGCGCGTGGCAGATCCGCGCTATGTCCTCGGACGAGGCCGAAAACTCCATTGCCATCACCGCCTCCGCGATCATTTCCGACGCCAGCGCGCCGATTGCATGGATGCCGAGCACCTTGTCGGTCTTTGCGTCGGCGAGGATCTTGACGAACCCTTCGGACTCGCCCTTTCCCAGCGCCCGCCCGTTGTAAGCGAAGGGAAAACGGCCGGCGCGATACGCGGTGCCCTCGCCCTTGAGCTGCTGTTCGGTCTTGCCCACCCAGGCGATCTCAGGCGCCGTATAGATGACCCAAGGAATGGTGTCGTAGTTCACGTGGCCTTTCTGGCCGGCGATGATCTCGGCGACCATCACGCCTTCCTCTTCGCCCTTGTGCGCAAGCATCGGGCCGCGCACGACGTCGCCGATCGCCCATACGTTGGCGAGGTTGGTGCGGCAGTGATCGTCGACCTCGACAAAACCCCGCGGATCGACTTTGAGGCCCACTTCGGCCGCGCCCAGACCGTCGGTATTCGGCAGCCGGCCGATCGACACGATGAGGCGGTCGCATTCGAGTTTTTTCGCGGCACCATCGGACCCGGCGTACTCGATCGTAACGTCTTTTTTGCCTTTCTGCACCGATTTGATCCTGATGCCCAGTTCGATGTCGAGGCCCTGGCCCTTGGTGAAGATCTTCCAGGCCTCGGCGGCAACCGATTCGTCGGCCGCGCCCAGGAACGCCGGCAGGGCTTCGACGATTTTGACCTTGGATCCGAGGCGGCGCCATACGCTGCCCAGCTCCAGTCCGATCACGCCGGCGCCGATCACGCCCAGCCTTTCGGGAATTGAATCGAAAGACAGCGCGCCTTCGTTGTCGCAAATGGTGACGTTGTCGACCGGCACCTCCGGAAGGTGGCGGGCTTTCGAGCCGGTGGCGACGATCACATGCTTTGCGGTCACTGCGTCGGAGCCTTTGGCGCCGGCCACCCGCACCTGCCATCCGTCGGCGCCCGCGCCCGCAAGTTTCCCGCGCCCCTGCAGCCAAGTGACCTTGTTTTTCTTGAACAGGCCCGCGATCCCGGAAGTCATCTTCGCGACGATCTTCTCCTTGCGCTCCATCATCGTCGCGAGGTCGAGCTTTACGCCGGTGGCGGTGATGCCGTGTTCCTTGAAGGGACCCATCACGCGCTCGTAGTTTTCCGACGATTCGAGCAGCGCTTTCGAAGGGATGCAGCCAACGTTGAGGCAGGTGCCGCCGAGCCGGGGGTCGCCCCGCTGTTTTCCTTCGTGCGCTTTCCAGTCTTCCACGCAAGCGGTCGCGAGGCCGAGCTGCGCGGCGCGAATGGCGGCAATGTATCCCGCCGGTCCAGAGCCGATCACGACGACATCGAAAGTCTGCGCCATGTCAGACCTCGATCAGGAGGCGCGCCGGGTCCTCGAGGGCCTCCTTGACCGCGACCAGGAAGAGGACCGCTTCGCGGCCGTCGATGATGCGATGGTCGTAGGACAGCGCGAGATAGTTCATCGGGCGCACGACCACCTGGCCGTTTTCGACCACCGCGCGGTCCTTGGTCGCATGCACGCCCAGGATTGCGGACTGCGGCGGGTTGATGATCGGGGTGGAGAGCATCGAGCCGAACACGCCGCCGTTCGAGATCGAGAAGGTGCCGCCGGTCAGGTCTTCGATCGCGAGCTTGCCGTCAGCGGCTTTCTTGCCGTATTCGGCGATCTTCTTTTCGACGCCCGAAAAGCTGAGCTGGTCGCAATCGCGCAGGATGGGCACGACGAGGCCCCGCGGGCTGCCCACCGCAATGCCGATGTCGAAATAGCCGTGATAGACGATGTCGTTGCCGTCGACCGACGCGTTGACCACGGGATATTTCTTGAGCGCCGCCACGACCGCCTTCACGAAGAAGGACATGAAGCCGAGCTTCACGCCATGCTCCTTTTCGAAGCGCTCCTGGTATTTCTTGCGCATGTCCATCACCGGCTGCATGTTGACCTCATTGAAGGTCGTGAGGATCGCCGCGGTGGACTGGGACTGGACGAGGCGCTCGGCGATGCGCGCGCGCAGGCGCGACATCGGCACGCGCTGCTCGGGCCGGTTGGCGAGCATTGCGTCGACGTTGACCGGCATCGGAGGCTGCGGCAACGCCGCCGCAGCGGCCGCGCGGGCGGCTGGCGCCGGCGCGGCGGCCGCCTGCAGCACGTCGCCCTTGGTCACGCGCCCGTCGCGGCCGGTGCCGGAAAGCGACAGGGTATTGACGCCTTTTTCCGCGGCGATCTTTTGCGCGGCTGGCATCACGGGTGCAGCGGCAGCCGGCGCCGCCTTTGCGGGTGCAGGAGCGGGTGCCGGTGCCGGGGTGGCCACCTTGGGCGCCGGCGACGCAGCCGTCGCCTTGGCTTCGGTGTCGATCTGCGCGATCACTTCACCCGAAACCACCAGGCCTTTTTCGCCCTTGAGGATCCTGACCAGCACGCCGTCGACCGGCGCGGGCAACTCCATCACGACTTTGTCGGTCTCGATGTCGATCAGGTTCTCGTCCCGAACCACGGCTTCGCCTTCCTTCTTGTGCCAGGCGAGCAGCGTGGCCTCGGACACCGACTCCGACAGCTGCGGTATTTTGACTTCTACGATCATTGTGTTCCCCGTTCCGTTTTTCCCCGGGCTCGGCTCAGCCTCACCGCGGGTTATCGAAAAAACAGGCGCGCAACGCGCCGGGCTTGTCTCGTTTTGGTACTGCCGTCGTCCGCTATTTATATTTTCCGAAAGCCTGGTCGACCAGCGCCTTCTGGCGCTCGTTGTGCCTGGCGAGATACCCGCCGGCCGGCGCCGCCGACGGGGGCCGCCCTGCGTAATGAAGTTTCTGGTCGGGGCGCATGTTCTCGGACAGGTAATGGCCGACCTGGTACCACGCCCCCTGGTTCTGCGGCTCTTCCTGGCACCACACCACCTCGTGCGCATTCGGATACTTTTTCATTTCCGCGGCAAACGGCTTGTGCGGGAAAGGATAGAGCTGCTCGACGCGGATCACGGCGACGTGGTCGTAGCGGCGCTCGCGGCGGGCCGAGAGCAGGTCGTAGTACACCTTGCCGCAGCATGCGACTACGCGGGTGACCGCTTTCGTATCGAGCGCGTCGATCTCCGGGATCACGGTCTGGAAGGTGCCCTTTGCGAGATCCTTGAGCGGGGAGGCCGCCTCTTTCTTCCTCAGCAGCGATTTGGGCGTCATCACGATGAGCGGCTTCCTGAACGGGCGCAGCATCTGGCGCCGCAGGAGGTGGAAGATCTGCGCCGCATTCGAGGGCACCACCACCTGCATGTTGTGCT
>JANMXB010000547.1:0-4259 GCA_031380765.1 Pseudomonadota bacterium
GCCACCGTGACCTACGCCACATCCAAGCTCACCGCCTTCATCGTCGAGGGCGACTTAAACGAGGCCCTCAGGAGGCGACGCATGCAGGACCGCATCGACAAGCTCAAGAACCACTACATCATCTGCGGCATCGGCCGGGTCGGCGCCAACGTCGCCCATGAACTGCACGTCACCGACCGCGCATTCGTCGCCGTCGAGGACGCGCAGCCCGCGATCGACGCGTTCCACGAAAAATATCCGAAAACGCTGACGTTGCACGGCGACTCCTCGGACGACGACCTCCTGCGCCGCGCGGGCATCGAGCGCGCCGCGGGCCTGTTCGCCGTCACCGGGGACGACGGCAAGAACCTGCTCATCACGCTGTCGGCCAAGCAGCTCAATCCGGGGTTGCGCGTGGTTGCGCGCTGCCACGAGGTGCGCAACATCGAGAAGTTGAAGCGCGTCGGGGCCGACGCGATCGTGTCGCCCGACTTCACCGGCGGCATGCGCATCGCCTCGAGCATGGTGCGGCCCGGCGTGGTGAATTTCCTCGATGAGATGCTGCGCTCGGACAACCGCCTGCGCGTCGAGGAAGTGCGCATCCCGCCCGGATTCGTGAGCCGGGCCCTCGGTGAGCTGCTGACCGATTCGCGCGATTACATCCTGCTTGCGGCGAGGATCGAGGACCGCTGGCAATTCAACCCGCCGCCCGAATTCGTGCTCAGGCCCGGCACCACGCTGGTGGTGATGGTGAATCCCGAAGGGCGGGGCAGGCTCGAGACGCTGGTCGGCGCCTAGGCCCCGCTTATAGGGCCGGTCGGGGCCCGGGTGCCCCTATTCGGGAATCGGGCGCGCGGAAGTCGTGAACGCAATCGAGCGTCCCGCCGGCAGGTTGGCGTGGAATCCTTCGACGATGGGCGGGCTTGCCGGAGAATCCGACTTCCACGCGATGACGAAATTCGCGCCGGACCCGCCGCTGTCGTCGCTGCGCGGAATGAACAGCTCGTAGGTCCCCATCGGCTGCACCGTGCGGGGCGAGGCCACGTACTCGCGCAGCTTTTTCCCATCGGTGTCGTAGTACTGCGCGGAGGTCACGCGAATCGATTTCAGCGGGTCGGTGTTGCGGATGCTCACCGAAATCGAAACCAGGGCCTTGGCCGGCTCGCCGCGGCTGTCGAGGTCGCCATGCCAGACGTGCGAGTAGATCGGCAGGTAAAGCACCTGGCCGCTTGAGCGCGCCACGGAAGGCTGCGCAAACACGCTCAGGCCTGGCAGCGAAAGCGACAACAGCAGGGCTAACCCGGTCAGGTTCTTACGCATAGCACTCGAGTGTACAAGCGATCCTACCCGGCGGAAATCAGCCGGCCCTCTTCGAGCCGCAGCACCCGCTCGGCCTTTGCCGCCAGGGCAAGATCGTGGGTAACGATGATGAACGCGGTGCCGTGCGATTCCGAGAGCCGCACCATGGTCTCGAACACCGCATCCGAGGTGTGCGTATCGAGGTTGCCGGTCGGCTCGTCGGCCAGCACGCAGGCGGGGCGGGTCACCAGCGCGCGCGCAAAGGCCGCGCGCTGGCGCTCGCCGCCCGAAAGTTCGCCGGGCAGGTGTTCCAGGCGCGCCGCCAGGCCGACTTCCTCGAGCACCTCGCGCGCCCGGGCGAAAGCCGCCGACTTTTCAATCCTGCGAATCAGAAGCGGCATCGCAACGTTTTCCAGCGCGGTGAACTCCATGAGCAGGTGGTGGAACTGGTAGATGAAGCCCAGGGTTGCGTTGCGGAAATGGCCGCGCTCGGCCTCCCCCATCGCCGAAAGATCCTCGCCCCGCACGAGCACGTTGCCGGCCGTGGGCACGTCGAGCCCGCCCAGAAGGTGCAGCAGCGTGCTCTTGCCCGAGCCCGACTTGCCCACGATGGCGACCCTTTCGGCCGGCAGGACGTCGAGGTCGACCGCCGTGAGGACCGCCACGTTGAGCGGGCCGGAGGCGTAAGTCTTGGCCAGTCCGCGGCACGACAGGACTGCCGCCGCCGTCGCTTCACTCATACCTGAGCGCCTCCGCCGGATTGACGCGCGAGGCGCGCCAGCTCGGGTACAGGGTCGCCACCAGCGAAATCACGAGCGCAACGACACCGATCACGATCACGTCCGGCCATTGCACATCCGAAGGCAGGTCGCAGATGTAGTAGACGTCCTTGGAGAGGAACTGCACGCTGAAGATCTTCTCCAGCGCCGGCACGACGACATCGATGTTCAGGCCGAGCAGCACTCCACCCGCCACGCCGATCAGGGTTCCGATCACGCCGATCAGCACCCCCTGCACGACGAAGATCTGCAGGATGCTCGCGGGGGAGGCCCCGAGGGTGCGCAGGATGGCGATGTCGGCCTGCTTGTCGGTCACCGCCATCACCAGGGTGGAAACGATGTTAAAGGCCGCCACCGCCACGATAAGAAGAAGGATGATGAACATCACCCGCTTTTCGATTTCGACCGCGCGGAAGAAATTCGCATGGCTGAGCGTCCAGTCGGTGGCATAGGTGCTGCTGTCGAAGTTGACCATGATCTCGCGCGCGACCCTGCGTGCCGCATAGAGGTCGTCGAGCTTCAGGCGCACCCCCGAGACCTCGTCGCCGAGCTGGAAGAGCTTCTGCGCATCCTCGAGATGGATCAGCGCAAGGCCCGAGTCGTACTCGAACATGCCCACCTCGAAGATGCCGACCACGGTGAACTGCTTCAGGCGCGGCACCACGCCGGCCGGCGTCACCTGGCCCTGCGGCGCGATGACCACGAGCTTCTCGCCGTGCATGACCCCGAGCGCGCGCGCGAGTTCGGCCCCGAGCACGATGCCGAACTCCCCGGCGCGCAGCGACCCGAGGTTTCCCGCGCGCATGTGCTGCCCGATCTCGGCCACCTTGTCCTCGAGCTCGGGGATCACGCCGCGCACGATGGAGCCGCGCACCGACTGGCCGAAGGACAGGAGGCCCTGTGCGTTCACGAAAGGGGCGGCGCCTGTCACGCGCGGATGCTGCGAGGCGACCTTCGCGACCTTCTGCCAGTCGGCCAGGCGATTGCCGGTGCCCGAAATCTGGATGTGCGATGCGACGCCCAGGATCCGCGTACGCAATTCCTTCTGGAACCCGTTCATGACCGAGAGCACGACGATCAGGGCGGCGACGCCGAGCGCGATGCCCGCCATCGAAATCAGCGAGATAAACGAAATGAAGTGATTGCGGCGCTTTGCGCGGGTGTAGCGCAGGCCGACCAGGAGTTCGTAGCGCAAGGCGGTTGTTGCTTTGAGAAAAGCTTCGGGTTGCGGGCCGGGCGAGGATACTACAATGGACCCATGGATGACGGTTCGGCATCGCTGCTTGCGCGCCTGATTCGCGGCCAGCGCATCGCGGCCCTCGGCACGCTGCGGCAGGGCGCGCCGCTCGTCTCGATGGTGCTCTACCTGCCTTCGCCGGATTTCTCGGCCCTGTACCTGCATGTCAGCGGCCTGGCCTGGCATACGCAGGACATGCTCGCGGATCCGCGCGTTTCGCTGTCGATCGTGCAGACCGACGATCCCGCGGATCCTGCGTCCGATCCGCAAAGGCTGGCGCGCGTGAGCGTGCGCGGAGAGGCCGCGCCGGTGTCCGGCGATGCGCCGGTGCATCCGGAACTCAAGGCGGCGTGGCTTGCGCGCTATCCCGGTTCGGCGCTCAGTTTCGACCTCGCGGACTTCGCCTTTTTTCGCATCACTCCGCGGGACGCGCGCTTTGTCGCGGGCTTCGGACGCATCCACAACCTGACCTCCGAGGCGCTGGTCGCAGCCTCATGTGATGTCAGCAAGTAGGCTGGAGAGTCAATCGTGGCGCGGGGTCTGCGGATAAAATGTCAGTAGTGACGGTGGCGTTCCCCGATCCTGGCCTTCGGCGTTGGCCAGCTCGTGTCGCTCGCGGTATAGTCGGCACGCATCGCTTTCCCACCTCCTCGCAGGATCCCAGCATGAAATTTGTCCGTGCATTCGCCACCCTTTGCCTCGCGCTCGCCGCGTTCGATTGCGTGGCGCAGGGCTACCCGAACAAGGCCCTCAAGATCATCGTGCCTTTTCCGCCGGCCGGCGCAACGGACGTCGTGACGCGGTTTGTGGCACAGAAGCTAGGAGAACGCTGGAACCAGTCGGTGGTCGTCGAAAATCGCCCGGGCGCGGGCGGAGCGATTGGCTCTGACCTCGTTGCGAAGAGCCCGCCTGATGGCTACACACTGCTGATGGCCACGACCAGCACCCACTCGATCGGGCCTACG
>JANMXB010000608.1:0-3740 GCA_031380765.1 Pseudomonadota bacterium
ACGATGTCCGGCATGACCGACTTGGTGCAGTACTCCCAGAACACCGGGTGGTGCTCGGTCGGGTTGGAAACGCGGCGCAGGCGCGGCGCATCCGGCCGGTGGCCCGGCTCGAGATCGTAGACGGTGTCGGACTTGGTGACCCTGCGGCTGCGCTCGACCAGCTCGTCGGTGGCGTTGCGCAGTTTTTTGACCCAGTCGTCGCCGACGACCTTCTCGAGGATGATGAATCCGTCGTTGAAATAAGCTTCGCGCTGCGATTGCGTGAGCACGCGGGGCGCGATGGCGAGAACCTGTTCGGGTGTCATGGCTTTCTCCTTCTGCTGCTAGGTTCCGAGGTAGAGGCTCCTGATGGCATCGGTCTGGCGCAATTCGTCAGACCGGCCTTCGAGCGATATGTTTCCGGATTCGAGCACATAAGCCCTCGCGGCGCAGTCGAGGGCGATGGCCACGTTCTGCTCGGCGAGCAGGATCGTCATGCCGCCTGCCGCGAGCCTGGCCACTGTCGAGGCGATTTCCTCGACGATGATCGGCGCGAGGCCGAGCGTGGGCTCGTCGAGCAGCAGGCACTTGGGCTTGGCCATCAGCCCGCGCGCTATCGCCAGCATCTGCTGCTCCCCGCCGGACATCGAGCCGGCTTTCTGCGCACGGCGCTCGCCCAGGCGCGGAAACAGGCCGAATACGTAGTCGAGCTCCTTGCCCGCCAGGTCGCGGTCCTTGCGGTGGTAGGCGCCCATCAGCAGGTTCTCGACGACCGTGAACTTGGTGAACACCTGGCGGCCTTCGGGCACCAGGACGAGGCCGCGATCCACGCGCTCGTGCGTGGCCAGCCGGGTAATGTCCTCGCCCGCAAAGCGCAGCGTCCCGGAGGCGCACTCCTTGAGTCCGAGCGCGGTGCGCAGCGTGGTCGTCTTGCCGGCGGCGTTCGAGCCGATCAGCGAAACGACTTCGCCTTCGCCAATCCGCATGCTCACGTCCTTGAGCACGTGGTTCTTGCCGTAGCGGACGTTGATTCGCTCCAGCTCAAGCATGCCGGTGCCCCAGATAGGCGGCGATCACGCTGGGATCGCGCAGCACTTCTTCCGGCGTGCCTTCGGCGATCTTCGCGCCGTGATGCAGGGAGATCGCGCGGTCGGCGAGCTTGCCGAGGAACCCCACCTTGTGGTCGATGACGCACAGGGTCGTGCCGTGCGTGCGCAGGTCGCGCAGGACGGACTCGAGGTTTTCGATTTCGGCCTGGCCCAGGCCCGAGGCCGGCTCGTCGAGCAGCAGCAGCTCGGGCTCGCACATGAGCGCCATCGCCACGCCGAGCATCTTCTCCTCGCCGTAGGACAGCTCCGCGGCCGTCTGTTCGCGGGCCGCATCGAGGCGGCAGAGGCGCAGCACTTCGCCCGCGCGCCGTTCGAGGTCCGCTCCGGCATGTCCCGTGTCGGGATTGAACAGCGTCGCCACGCGGCGCCAGCCCAGCTGCCGCTTGAGCATCAGGTGGCCCGAGATCATCAGGTGCTCCAACACGGACAACTCGGTGAAGAGCTGCGGGTTCTGGAACGTCTTGACCACGCCGGCCGCGGCGATGTCGTGCGCCTTCGCGCCCTGGATCTGCTTTCCCTTCCACACGATTGTGCCGTTGGTGGGCGAGAGCATCCCGGCAATCAGGCTCAGGAGCGTCGTCTTGCCCGAACCATTGGGGCCGAACACGCCGACGATCTCGCCCTTGTCGATGCCGAACGACAGGTCCGAGACCGCGGTCAGGCCGTCGAATCGCTTGGTCAGGCCGGCGACTTCAAACAGCATGGCGGCGCCTCCCGATGAGCGTGGCGAGGCTGCCGTAGATGCCTTGCGGCATCAACAGGATCGTAAGGATCAGGATGCCGCCGTAGACGATGGAGCGCATCTCCGCGCCGAGGTGGATCATGTGCGGCAGGGCGGTCAGCACCAGCGCGCCTATGATCGGCGCCGCGACGGCGCCGCGCCCGCCCAGCA
The DNA here is from genome assembly GCA_031380765.1 of Pseudomonadota bacterium. Taxonomy (GTDB): domain Bacteria; phylum Pseudomonadota; class Gammaproteobacteria; order Burkholderiales; family SG8-39; genus SZAS-79. Next base: position 1,981 of record JANMXB010000608.1, read on the forward strand.
GCACCATCGCCACGATGGCGAGCGACTGGTCTATCGACAGGAAGCCGGGCTCGATCGAGCCGAGGTAGAACGCGTACAGGCCGCCCGTAAACGCGGCAATGATGTTGCCCACCGCAAACGCGGCCAGCTTGTAGCGGAACACGTTGATGCCGAGGGTGTCGCCCAGCTCGTCGTTCAGTCGGATCGCGGAAAACGAGCGCCCCATCCAGGAATTCACCAGCCGCCAGCACACGACTACGGTGAGCACCAGGGCTGCCAGGCTCACGTAGTACCACATGAGGGTGCCTTCGAGTTTCACCAGCCCCGCGCCCGGCAGCCAGATGTTCGGCTTGTCCTGCAGGATGATGCCCAGCGTCCCATTGGTTACGCTGTTCCAGTTGAGCACCACGAGGCGCGCCATTTCGGAAAATGCCAGCGTCACCACCGCGAAGTAGAACTCCTTGAGCCGAAAGCGGAAGCAGATCGCGCCGACGATCACCGAGAGTACCAGCACCAGCGCCGCGGCCAGCAGCATGCCGGTCCAGAAGGACGTGCCCCAGTGCGTCATCGAAAGATGCGTTGCGTAGGCCGAGATGCCGAACGCCGCGGCATGAAACATCGAAAGCTGGCCGGTGTAGCCGAAGATGAGGTTGAAGCTGACCGCGAGCATGCCCAGCAGGAACGAGAACACAAGGATGGTCAGGGTGAAATCGCTCTTCACCACGACCGGCAGCAGGGCGAACGCGAGTGCCGCCAGGACAAGGCGCGCGCCGGTCTTCATTTCCATCCTCCGGTCATTTCTCCGGTCATTTACGTCCCGCGAAGAGGCCGGCCGGCTTGAACAGCAGGATGGCTACCAGGAACACCAGCCCATACGCATCTCGAAAGGCGATCGGCAGGTAGATCGAGCCGACGCCTTCGGTCACGCCCAGCAGCACGCCGCCGAAGAGCGAGCCCATGACGCTGCCGATGCCGGCGAGGATCGCCGCCTCGACCGCCTTGAGGATATACACGGCTCCAAGGGTCGGGTCGATTGAATACAGACTCGCGTAGAGCGCGCCGCCCAGACCTGCCAGGCCGGTGGAATAGACCACGACGCCGGACTGGAGCAGCTTGGTGCGCACGCCCATCAGTTCGGCCGCCTCGGGATTCTGCGCGTACGCATAGGCCGCGCGGCCGATCCAGGTGCGGGTGAGCGCCGCATACGTTGCGAGGATCACCCCAAGCAGCACGAAGAACACGAGCAGCTTCATTTTCGGCACGACCAGGCCGAAGATCAGGAACACGCCCGGAAGCACATAGTTCATGTTCTTGGGCGTGGAGGTCCACAAGAGGAGCGCCGCGCCTTCCATGACCGCGATCAGGCCGATGGAGACCAGCAGCCCGTTGACGAGGTTGTTGCGCGTGAAGCGAAACAGTGTCTGGTCGGCCACGAGTCCTGCAAATGACGTGACGGCCACTGCGCAGACCACCGCGACGGGGTAGGGCATGCCCACCCCGTCGGTGAAGTACCAGGCCATGTAGCACCCCAGCATCATGAACGCGCCGAGGGCGAAATTCACGATGCCCGTAATTCCGAAGGTGAGCGTTACGCCGAGCGCAATGATCCCGTACAGCGTCCCGACGATGGCTCCGTTGAGAAGCTGGCCGACCAGCAACTGCCCCACGGATTACTTGGGTTCGATGTGGGTCGAGGTGATCGCGCCGCCCTTCTTCATGTGCAGCACATCGAAGCCGAACACCGCCTCGCCGGTCTTGTCGTAGCGGATGTTCCACACGCC
>JANMXB010000653.1:0-21535 GCA_031380765.1 Pseudomonadota bacterium
CGGACCGGCGAATTCGACCACCTGGCCCGCCTGGACAGCCAGGCTGCCGGGAAATGCTTCGACGGGCATGCGCTGCAGCAAGTCGCCCCGATAGCCGCCAAAGGCCTGGCCGGGCTCCAGCAGGAAAGTATGCCGCCCGCAGGATGCAATGCCGGCCAGGCAGGCTTCGAGTCCCGGGGCGAGCTCGCCCGTTCCCAGCACAAGCGTGGCCGGATTGCCCCCGAAGGTCGACAAGACTTCCGCGTGCGGCGGATCGGCAAGGGAAATCCGGTAGTGAAGGGTGAGGTGGCTCGCCACGCCAACGCTCATGCGCCCTCCCCTGCCCGCTTCCCGGGAAGGAAGCTCTCGATGATCAGGAGGGCCGCCCCCACGGTAATCGCCGAGTCGGCGACATTGAAGGCCGGATAGCTCCATCCGTAGAGATGGAAAAGAAGGAAATCGACCACCTGGCCATACGCGACCCGGTCGATCAGGTTGCCGATGGCACCCCCGAGGATCAGCGTGAGGCCGACGTCGAGCATCAGGCGCGCGGGGTTGCGCCACAGCATCCACGAGACGATCGCTATTGCGCCAATTGCGATCGCGATCAGCAGTGGGGTCTGCCACCCCTGCGCACCCGCCAGGAAGCTGAATGCCGCACCCTTGTTGTACACCAGCACCAGGTTGAAAAACGGCGTCACCGGCAGCGACTCGCCGTGCGCAAAGCGCGCGAGCACTAGGAGCTTGGTGGCCTGGTCGAGAAGCACGATGAGCGCCGCAAGGCCCAGCCAGGGCGCCACCCGGCGGAGATTTCCGATTGTTCGCATCAGGCGTGCGCCCGTTTCTCATCGGCACCGGTGAGGTTGCCGGCGCAGCGCGCGCAGATCGTCGGGTGTTCGGCGACCGCGCCGACGTCAGCGCGAAAATGCCAGCAGCGCTCGCACTTGGCGTGCGCGCTCGGCCGGACTTCGACGTGGTCATCGCCCGCCGCGTGCACGCGCGCCGCCGAAGTCAGCAGTACGAAACGCAAGTCCTCGCCGAAGCTCTCGAGGAATGCAGCCCGCCCGGGCGGCGCGTGAAAATCGACTTCCGCGGCGAGCGACGAGCCGATTTTCCCCGCGGCCCGCAACTCTTCGAGTTGCCGGCGCACGTCCGCGCGGATCGCGCGCATTTCTTCCCATCGCCCGAGCAGCCGGGCCGCATCCGGCACGGCCGGAAGCGCATGCAGCGTTTGGAAAAAAACGCTGTCGTCCTTGCGCCCATTGAAGACGGACCACAGCTCTTCGGCGGTGAACGAAAGGATGGGCGCCATCAAGCGCACGACGCTCGAGGTGATGTGCCACAAGGCGGTCTGCGCGGAGCGGCGCGCGTGCGAGCCGGCGGCGGTTGTGTAGAGCCTGTCCTTGAGGATGTCGAGGTAGAAAGCGCCGAGATCTTCCGAGCAGAAAGTCTGCAGCCGCTGCGCCACCAGGTGAAACTGGTAGCGCGCGTAGTCGGCAGCCATCTCGTCCTGAAGTTTCGCGGTCAATGCCAGGGCGTAACGGTCGATCTCGACCATTTCCGCCACCGGCACGGCGTCCCGGCCGGCGTCGAAGTCCGAGGTGTTCGCAAGCAGGAAGCGCAACGTGTTGCGGATGCGGCGGTAGCTCTCGACCACGCGCTTGAGAATCTCGGGAGAGATCGACAATTCGCCCGAATAGTCGGTGCTCGCCACCCACAATCGGAGAATTTCCGCGCCAAGCGTCCCGGCGATCTCCTGCGGCACGATCATGTTGCCTTTGGATTTCGACATCTTGCGGCCTTCGCCGTCGACGAAGAATCCATGTGTAAGCAGCGCCTTGTAGGGCGGTACGCCGTTGAGCATGCACGACACCAGGAGCGAGGAGTGAAACCACCCGCGGTGCTGGTCGGACCCCTCGAGATACAGGTCCGCCGGGAACGTGCTTTCCGCTGCGTGCGAGCGCTTGAGAACCGTAAAGTGCGTGGAGCCGGAGTCGAACCACACGTCGAGCGTGTCGCGGCTCTTTTCGTAAAGCTCGCAATCGGCGCCCAGCAACTCCCGCGGATTCACGGTCTGCCAGGCTTCGATGCCGCCCTTTTCGACGCGCTCGGCCACCGCCTCGAGGATCTCGAGCGTGCGGGGGTGCAGCTGGCCGGTTTCCTTGTGGATGAAAAACGGCATCGGCACGCCCCACTGGCGTTGGCGCGAAAGGGTCCAGTCCGGCCGGTTGGCAATCATGCCGTGCAGGCGGGCCTGGCCCCACGCGGGAAAGAATTGCGTTTGCTCGACCCCGCGCAATGCCGTTGCGCGCAGCGGTTCGGCCGGCTTGGCGCCCTGCCAGCCGGTCACCTCGTCCATCCCGGCAAACCACTGGATCGTCGCGCGCAGGATCACCGGCGTCTTGTGCCGCCAGCAATGCATGTAGCTGTGCACGTAGTTCTCCGCGGCGAACAGGACGCCGCGCTCGCGCATCGCCTCGACAATCTTCGGGTTGGCCTTCCAGATCATCATCCCGCCGAAGAGGGGCAGGCCTGGCACGTACTTCCCGTCGCCCATGACCGGGGTGAGGATCTCGTCGTCCTTGAGTCCGTTGCGGCGGCAGGACTCGAAATCCTCGACGCCATAGGCGGGCGAGGAGTGCACCACGCCCGTCCCGGTATCGAGCGTGACATAGTCGCCGAGATAGACCGGCGAAGTGCGCTGGTGGAACGGATGGCGGAACGTAATGTGATCGAGCGCGGCACCCTTGCACGACGCGAGAGTCGTCCCCGTGAGCTTGTAGCGTGCAAGGCACGCATCCTGGAGTTCGGAGGCGAGGATCAGCAGGCCTTTTTCAGTGTCGACCAGGTTGTAGTCGATTTCCGGGTGCACGTTCAGGGCCTGGTTTGCGGGCAGGGTCCAGGGCGTGGTCGTCCAGATGACGATGAAGCCGGGTTTGTCCGGCAGCGCTGTAACGCCAAACGCCGCCGCGACCTTCTGCGGCTCGGCAAAGGGGAAACCCACGTCGACGGCGATGTCCTTGCGGTCTTCATACTCCACCTCGGCCTCGGCCAGCGCCGATCCGCAGTCGAAGCACCAGTTGACCGGCTTGAGGCCACGGAAGATGTAACCTTTCTCGAGGAGCTTTCCCAGCGTCCTGATCTCGTCCGCTTCGTTGCCCGGGGCCATCGTGAGATAAGGATGGTCCCAATCGCCAAGCACGGCGAGGCGCTGGAAATCCGGCTTCTGCCGCTCGATCTGCTGGGCTGCGTAGGCGCGGCAAAGGCGCAGCGTCTCTTCGGTGGAGAGATTCCTGCCGTGCAGTTTCTCGATCTGCGCCTCGATCGGCATGCCGTGGCAGTCCCAACCCGGCACATACGGCGCGTCGAAACCGGCGAGCGATTTCGACTTGACGATGATGTCCTTGAGGATCTTGTTCAGGGCGTGGCCAAGATGGATGTCGCCGTTCGCATAGGGCGGCCCGTCGTGCAGCACGAAGCGCGGCCGTCCGCGCGAGACTTCGCGCAAGCGCTTGTAGAGGCCCTTGTCCTGCCATTGCCTTACCCACAACGGCTCGCGCTTTGCGAGGTCTCCCTTCATCGGGAAAGGGGTGTCGGGCAGGTTGAGTGTTTTCTTGTAGTCAGCCATGGCTCTTCGCAGCAAAAAATCCCCGGGCATCCGCCGCATCGCGCGCGATCGCGTTTTTCAGCGTTTCGAGGTCGGGATACTTCTTCTCGTCGCGCAGCTTGTGGAGGAACCGTACTTCAAGTCGCCTGCCGTACAGATCGAGGTCGAAATCGAACAAGTGCACTTCCAGCAGCGGGACCCCGTTTTCCTTCACCGTCGGGCGCACGCCGATGCTGGCCACGGCGGGCCAGGTCGACCCCGTCGCCTTGGGCACGCCCAGCACTTCAACCACGAAGATGCCCGCGAGCGGCGGCGGGTGGGGAAGGCGGATATTCGCCGTTGCAAACCCCAGCTCCCGTCCGAGCTTGTCGCCATGAGTCACACGGCCCGCAATCGAATAGGGGCGGCCGAGAAGCGCGCACGCCACTTCGAGATCGCCGCGTTTAAGGGCTTCGCGCACCGAAGAGCTGGAGATACGCATCCCGTCATTGCGCACCTCCGGCATCGCCTCGAGCTGAAATCCAAGCAGGCGGGCAGCTTCCGCGAGCTGCGCGAAGTCTCCGGCACGCTTGGCACCGAACCGGAAGTCGCGGCCGACCAGGAGCCAGGTGCATCCAAGCCCCTTCACCAGCACGTCCTCGACGAACCGTCCCGGCGGCTGGGAAGCAAATTTCGCATCGAATTTTGCCACGTGCACCCGGTCGATACCGGCATCGCGCAGCACGTGCAGCTTGGCGGACAGGCGCGTCAGCCGCGCCGGCGCGGCTTGCGGCGCGAAAAATTCCCTCGGGTGCGGCTCGAATGTGAGCACGCACGAAGGTACGCCGAGCTCGGACGCCTTTTCCTTCAGGCGCCTGAGCATGGCCTGATGCCCGCGGTGCACCCCGTCGAAATTACCGACCGTGATCGCCAGCCGGCCCGCAGGCAGGGCGGCGGAGCGCGCCGCTGGGGCCGTCGCTCTGGTGGCTGCGCGGGCTGCGCTTACACCCGCAAGGGGTCCATGCGTGACGAGCATTCCGGGGCGCTGTAAAATTATGAATTATAGCGGATTTCCCCTCTCGACTGCCGCGCCGCACAGGAGGAAAACAGGATGAAAACCCTCGAAGACCAGATGGCGTTTTATGCCGCCTATCATCAGGATGGCCGCAACAAGCTGTCCCATTTCATCGGCGTGCCTGCGATCGTTCTCGGGGTCATGGTGGCGCTGGCCTGGCTGCGGATGGACGTCGGCGGGGCCACAATCAGTGGCGCAATGGTAATTACCGCAGTCGTTCTCGTGTATTACCTTCTGCTCGATATGCCGCTCGGGGTCGCGATGGTTGCGGTATTCGGCGCGCTCCTCTTCGCGGCGGAAATCATCGCAGCGCTGCCCATCCAGGAAGGCGTGGCCTGGTTTCTGCTGCTTTTTGCCGGCGGCTGGGTGATCCAGCTGATCGGGCACGTGTTCGAAGGCCGCAAGCCTGCCCTGGCCGACAACCTGTTCCAGATTTTCGTTGCGCCTGTTTTCCTGTGCGCGGAAATTTTCTTTGCGTTCGGCTACAAGCCGCAGCTCCATGCAGCGGTGCAAAAACGCGCGCTGCAAATGCGTGCGGAGGCCCGCGTCGGGCAGCCCACTCCGGCTTAGTCAGTTCAGCCGCGCGCAGAGGGACGTAAGCTCGACGACCTTCACGCGTATATCATCGGCGTCCGCAGCCTCGGGATCGTGCTCGAGATAGTCGTTGAGGTCCTTGAGCGCCGCCCGGAAGGCCTCCAGTTTCTGGTACACCAGACCGCGGTCGCGCAGTTCCGCGTGCGCCTCCGGCGAGACTGCAATCATCCGGTTGATCACCTGCAGGAGCCGCTGCAAGTCATTCTTCTCGCGGTAGATGTTCTTCAGGTTGCGCAGCATTCGCGCGAGGATCTGGCGATGTCCCGCAGGCTCCAGAAACTGGTCCAGCGGCAACTCGGCCGCTACGTCGCCGGCCCCGCGCAGACCGGCACGCCCGCTTTCCGCGATCACGCGCTTGAGGAGCTTGCGCAGGTCTTCCTCCGACAACGGCGCGCCGCCTGAAAACGGATCGAGCACAAGCGTGCTGCGGCGTAATGCCAGGCGGACAAGAAAGTGGCCGGGAAACGATATCCCCTCCAGCGGAAGGCCGATTTTCCTGCCGACTTCCATGTACAGGATGGACAGCGAAATCGGAATGCCGCGGCGGCGCTCGATCACATCGTTGAGGTAGCTGTTGCGCGGATCGTAGTAGTCGTCCGCGTTGCCCGCAAAACCGAGGTCGTCGAACAGGAACTGGTTAAGCGCAATGACTTTTTCCTCCGCATCCGCGTCCCGAGGCAGGCGTCCGCGCAGGCGCGCCGCCATCCTTTCGATTTCGCCAAGGTACCGGTTCACGTCCAGATCCCGGTAAGCATCCGCGGCCACCAGCAGGCACGCCTCGGCGAGGCTGTAACGGTCTCTCTCATCGGCAAGCAGATCGGCAAAACGATCGGTGGCGGCCATGCCTACTCCACGCCCCGGCGCGAAAAATCGCGCAGTCGAAAGCCCAGAGCCGCGAGGCAGGCCGCGTAAACAGCCATGCCCAGCAGCACCAGCGCAGTTAGCGCGGGCAGGCGCAGCGTCCAGGCTGCCGCGAACCACCATTCGGCGCTACCCATGGAAAACCACAGGGCCCCAGCCATGACCAGTACCGCCATCGACACTTTGGAAGTAAATGCGCGCCACCCCGGCTGGGGGGTAAAAATTCCGTGCTGCCGCAGTTTGGCATAGAGCAGGCCCGCGTTCAGGCAGGCGCCAAGACCGATTGCCAATGCCAGTCCGGCATGCTTGAACGGCCACACGAAAGCGAGGTTCATGAGTTGCGTTGCCACCAGCGTGAAGACGCCGATCTTCACCGGCGTGATTACATTTTGCCGCGCATAGAATCCCGGAGCGAGGATTTTCACGAAAATCATGCCCACCAGGCCCACGCTGTAGGCAACCAAAGCGTCCCTCGTCATCCACGCGTCGCCGGCGTCGAACCGTCCGTATTGAAACAGCGCGGCGATCAGCGGAATGGCGAGCACCGCGAGCGCTGCGGCGGCGGGCAGCGCCAGCATCAGCGTGAGCCGCAGTCCCCAGTCGAGCAGCCTGGAGTACTCCTCCGTGTTGGCGCTGGCGTGGTACTTGGACAGGCTCGGAAGCAGGATGGTGCCGAGTGCGACCCCGAGCAGGCCGGCCGGGAACTCCATCAGGCGATCCGCGTAATACAGCCAGGAAACGCTTCCGGTAATCAGGAATGAGGCGAATATCGTGTTGATCACCAGCGAGATCTGGCTGATCGACACGCCAAACAGCGCGGGCAGCATGAGCTTGAGGATGCGTTTGACGCCGGGATGGTTCAGGTTCAGTTTCCAGCGCGGAAGCAACCCGATCTTTGCGAGGAAGGGTATCTGCAAGCCGAGTTGGAGGACCCCGCCCGCAAAGACCGCCCAGCCGAGGACCATGATGGGGGGGTCGAAATACGGCGCGAGAAAAGCCGCACCGACGATGAAGGAGACGTTCAGCATGACCGGGGTGAAAGCCGGCACCGCGAACCGGTTGTGGGTGTTGAGGATTCCGGCTGCGAGCGCAACCAGCGAGATGAAGAAAAGGTACGGGAAAGTGATCCTCAGAAGCGCGACGGTCAGATCGTATTTCGCCGGATCCGCCGCGAAGCCCGGCGCCGATATGTAGACGATCAGCGGCGCCACTGCGACGCCAAGGGCCGTCGCTGCAATCAGGGCGACCCCGAGCACGCTCGCCACGCAATCGACCAACTCCCGGGTCTGCGCCGGGGTCTGCTTGTTTTTGTATTCGGAAAGGATCGGGACGAAAGCCTGCGAGAAAGCGCCTTCGGCGAACATCCGCCTGAGCAGGTTCGGCAGCCGGAAAGCGACGAAAAATGCGTCTGTTGCCGCTCCAGCGCCAAAGGCACGCGCAACGATCGCGTCCCTTACGTAGCCGAGGATCCGCGACAGCAGCGTCATGCTGCTCACGGCAGCCAGCGCACGCAGCAGATTCATGGCCGCTACGGCGCTCCCGGGCGGGACGAAAATGCCTTGCCGGTCCGGGGCTTAACCGCTAGAATGCGCGCCTTTTCCGAAACCGGTTCGAACCCATGGCCAATACCGCTTCCTCGCGCAAGAGCGCCCGCACCTCCGAAATCCGCCGCAAGCGCAACGCGAGCCTGTCCTCGACCATGCGCACCGCAATCAAGGGCGTCAAGAAAGCCGTTGCTTCCGGCGACAAGGCCGCCGCGGCCGCCGCACTCAACGCTTCGGCGAGCATGATCGATCGCACTGCTGCCAAAGGTGTGATCCACCGGAACGCCGCCGCCCGCCACAAGTCGCGCCTCGCCCAGGCCGTCAAGTCCCTGCAGAAGTAAGGCCGCGCGGAGTAAGCCTCCCCCCAGCAAGCCCCCCTTTTGGCCGGCGTAGCGGCTAGGCATCATCGCCACCGCCGGCGCCGCGCTTTACTTCGGCCAGCAGCGTGCGTTCAGGCGGCCTGCCCGGACGTACCTTCAGATCGTTGTCTTTCGCGAAACTGAGCAGGAACCGGTAGGCCATCGGCTCGATCCCCTCGAGCCGCATGTCGACTACCACGCAACGAATCCCGTTGGACGTTATCGGGTGGACATAAGGCGAGTAGGCAAGGTGCTGGTCGCTGCCGAAAGCCGCCATTACGCCGCACAGCCGCTCGGCCCAGTCGCTCGGTCTGAAGGTTTTGCCTTCCTCGGTGGTGCCCTGGATGACGAACTCGACGGGAATGTCGGGCATGGCGCGCACACCGGCGGAAAGTAGGCGAAATTATACTGTGATAACATCATTTAAACGGCGGCCACCCCCGCCGTGTTTTCCTTTGGGGGGGTGACCGATGTCCCACGTTATGAATACCTATGCCCGCCTGCCGGTGGCATTCGTCCGCGGCGAAGGCGTCTGGCTCTGGGACGAGAGCGGCAGGAAATACCTCGACGGCCTTGCCGGCATCGCCGTGAACACGCTCGGGTACAGGCATCCGAAACTGGTCAAGGCGATCAACGACTGCGTTGCAAGCGGAATCGTCCATACGTCGAATCTTTTCCAGATTCCCGCGCAGGAAGCGGCTGCCGATCGCATTGCGGGCATCACCGGCCTCGCCGAGGTTTTCTTCTGCAACTCCGGCTGCGAAGCCAACGAGGCGGCGATCAAGATCGCGCGCCTGTACGGGCACAAGCGCGGCGTCGAGCGCCCCGAGATCATCGTGTTCGAAAAAGCGTTCCACGGCCGCACGCTCGCGACCCTCTCGGCCACGGGCAGCCGCAAAGTCCAGGCCGGGTTCGAGCCGCTGGTCTCCGGGTTCGTGCGCGTGCCGCTCGACGACCTCGACGCGGTGCGCGCCATCGCCGAGCACAACAAGAACGTGGTCGCGGTGCTGATCGAGCCGATCCAGGGCGAAGGCGGCATCCATGTCTCGCGCATGGAGTACCTGCGCTCCCTCAAAGACATCTGCGATCGCAACGAGTGGCTCTTCATGGCCGACGAGGTGCAGTGCGGACTGGGGCGCACGGGTGAATGGTTCGTGTATCAGCACGCCGGCATTTCGCCGGACGTGGTCCCGCTGGCCAAGGGCCTCGGCGGGGGCGTCGCGGTGGGCGCGTGCGTGGTGGGAAATCGCGCCAAAGGCGTGTTCTCGCCGGGCAAGCATGGCTCGACTTTTGGCGGCAACCCGCTCGCGTGCACGGCGGTTGCGGCAACAATCGACGCGATGAAAGCGGAAAACCTCCTCGAGAACGCGAGCAAGGTCGGCCGTGTAATCCGCGATGGTCTCGCCACCGGGCTCGCCGGCACTGCGGGCTATGTGGAAGTCCGCGGCATGGGCATGATGATCGGTGTGGAGCTCGACAGGCCCTGCGCCGAGATCATCAACCTGTCGCTCGAGCGCGGCCTGGTCCTCAACGTCACCGCGGAAAACGTGGTGCGGCTCCTGCCCCCGCTCGTGATGAGCGAGGCCGAAGGCCGTGAGCTCGTCGGCATCCTCGTGCCCGTCATCAAGGCGTTTCTCGCCACGCCCGCGGCTGCCGCGCCCGTGGCGAAGGCTGGCTGATCGTGCCGCTGGACGCCCCGCTGCGGCATTTCCTCCAGGTCCGGGACCTGTCGCGCGAGGAGATGCACCACCTGTTCGAGCGTACCCGCTGGATCAAGGACAAGTTCAAGCGCTACGAGCGTTTCTGGCCGCTCGAAGACCGCACCCTGGTGATGATTTTCGAGAAGCAGTCGACGCGCACGCGCCTGTCGTTCGAGGCCGGCATGCACCAGCTCGGCGGCGCCGCGATTTTTCTTTCCACGCGCGATTCCCAGCTCGGCCGCGGCGAACCTGTCGAGGACGCCGCCCAGGTGATTTCGCGCATGTGCGACATCGTCATGATCCGCACTTTCGAGCAGGAGATCATCGAGCGCTTTGCCGGCAGTTCGCGCGTGCCCGTGATCAACGGACTGACCAACGAATACCATCCCTGCCAGATCCTGGCCGACATCTACACCTACATCGAGCACCGCGGCGACATCCGCGGCAAGACCGTCGCGTGGATCGGCGACTCGAACAACGTCTGCAACACCTGGCTGCAGGCCGCCGAAGTGCTCGACTTCAACGTGCGCGTGTCCACCCCGCCCGGCTATGAAGTCGAGCCCGAGCGCGCCAATCTGCACGGCACCGGGCACTACGAGGAATTCAGCGATCCGATGCATGCGGTGAAGGGCGCGGACCTGGTGACCACCGATGTCTGGACGAGCATGGGATTCGAGGCCGAGAATGAGGCACGCAAGAAGGATTTCGAGGACTGGCAGGTGGACGCGGACATGATGAGGATCGCGAACAAGGACGCGGTATTCATGCACTGCCTCCCCGCGCACCGCGGCGAGGAAGTTTCGGCCGAAGTGATCGACGGCCCGGCCAGCGTGGTCTGGGACGAGGCGGAGAACCGCCTGCATACGCAGAAGGCGCTGATGGAATTCCTGTTAAGCGGAAAAGTGAAACCGTAATGGCAAAGCAGCCGGCAACCAGGAACCAACCGCCGGGCGGCAAACCCGCCAAGGTAGTGCTCGCCTATTCCGGCGGCCTCGACACGTCGGTCATCCTGAAATGGCTTCAGGACGTCTACGCCTGCGAGGTCGTCACCTTCACCGCCGACATCGGCCAGGGCGAGGAAGTCGCGCCCGCGCGGGCCAAGGCGCTCAAGATGGGGATCCGTAAGGAGAACATCTTCATCGAGGACCTGCGCGAGGAATTCGTGCGCGATTTCGTTTTCCCGATGTTCCGCGCCAATACCCTCTACGAGGGAGAGTACCTGCTCGGCAGCTCGATCGCGCGGCCGCTGATTGCCAAGCAGCTGGTCGCCATCGCGAAAAAGACCGGCGCCGACGCGATTTCCCATGGCGCCACCGGCAAGGGCAACGACCAGGTCCGCTTCGAGCTTGGCGCCTACGCGCTCATGCCCGGCGTCAAGGTGATCGCGCCGTGGCGCGAGTGGGACCTTCTCTCGCGCGAGAAGCTGCTCGCCTACGCCGACAAGCATGGCATTCCGGTCGACTTCAAGAAAAGGAAAGGCGCGCCCTATTCGATGGACGCCAACCTGCTGCACATCTCGTACGAAGGCGGCATCCTCGAGAACCCCAATTACGCGCCGGAAGAGTCGATGTGGCGCCTCACGGTGTCACCTGAAAAGGCGCCCGACAAGTCCGAAGTGATCGAGCTCACTTTCCTGCGCGGCGATATTGTGGCGATCAACGGCAAGAGCCTGTCGCCGGCCCGCGTGCTGACCGAGCTCAACCGGCTCGGGGGCAGGCACGGCGTGGGCCGCCTCGACCTGGTCGAGAACAGGTACGTCGGCATGAAATCGCGCGGCTGCTACGAGACGCCGGGCGGCACCATCATGTGGAAGGCCCATCGCGCGATCGAGTCGATCACCATGGACCGCGAGGTGCTTTCCCTCAAGGACGACCTGATGCCGCGCTACGCCCGGCTGATTTACAACGGCTACTGGTTCAGCCCGGAGAGAAGGCTCTTGCAGGTGCTGATCGACGATTCGCAGAAAACCGTAAACGGCAAGGAACGCATCAAGCTCTACAAGCGCACCCTGATGCTGGTCGGCCGCGACTCGAAGGAGGCCTCGCTTCTCGACAGGAAGCTCTCGACCTCCGCCGCCGATGGCGGCGCCTACGACCAGGCCGACGCGGGGGGCTTCATCAAGCTCAACGCGCTGCGCCTGCGGATCGCGGCAAATCTTGCGGCCGGGAAAAAACGGGGAAACCGCTAGCCATGCGCCGCTTGCCCGCCGCGGCGCTGATTGCGGGAGCCGCACTTTTCCTATGCACGACGGCCGGCGCGGCGCCCTTCAGCGTGCTGCTTGGCTCCGACAAGGTGGTGCTCGACACGCCGCCGGGTTTTTCCGAGACTGCTGCGTTCGGTTCGCCGAGGCTTACGGAAATCGCGGAAAATCTCGCCGAGGCCAGCAGCCGGGTGCTGGCCTTTGCAATTTCGGACGCCGATGCGCGGCGCTTCTCGGTCGGCGACGCGCTCGAACTGCGCCAGTACCTGCTGGCGGTTACGCCCCGTGCGAAAGAACGCGAACGGATGAGTTCGGCGCAATACGCCACGCTGATCCAGGAGGCAGGGCGCAACCTCGGCACCCCGCCCCAGCCGCCGCCCGATTTCAGGAAGTACCTCCAGGCGCTGCCTCCGGTACAGCCCCATTTGCTCGCCGACCTGCGTCGCGAACCCGAGGTCATCAGCCTCCTGTACGGAACCATGGTGCCGCAACCGCAAGCCTGGTGGGCCGGCGAGAAGCCGCCCCTGTTCAAGATGTCCACGCTGACGCTCGTGCTCATCGGCGGGCGCGCGATCTATCTATATGCGTTCAGCGGTTACGATGCACCTGCCGATGTGGACTGGATCAAGTCGATCACCGAACGCTGGATCGAGCAGGTCCAGCGCCTTAACAAGTAGGCAAGTAGGCGCCGCGTCAGACGGGCTCAATCGACCGAGATCTTCGCCTTCTTCACGATCACCGCGTACTTCTCCACGTCCTTGCGCCAGATGGCGGTGAATTCTTCGGGCGCCATCGGCCGGGGCTCCAGGCCGCGCGAGAGCATCTGCGCCTGCACTGCAGGATCCCTGAGGGCCTTGACGAATTCCACATTCAGGCGATTGATGATGTCCTTGGGGGTGGCCGCGGGGGCAAACATGGCGAACCACGCCAGCACCTCGAAGCCGGGAAGGCCCGCTTCGTTCAGCGTCGGCACGTCGGGCAGCGGAGCCGAGCGGGTCATCGACGTGACTGCAATCGGCCGCAGCCGCCCCGCCTTCACGTTCGGGACCGCCGCCGAAATGTTCTCGAACAGCACCTGCACATCGCCACCGAGCACCGCGGTCATCGAAGGGCCGCTTCCCTTGAACGGCACGTGCAGCATGTCGATGCCGGCGGCATCGTTGAACATTTCACCCGAAATATGCACCGAGGTCCCCGTTCCGGGCGATGAAAAATTGAGCTTGCCCGGATTGGCCTTGGCGTATGCGATCAGCTCTTTCACGTTGTGCGCGGGCACCGCAGGATTCACCGCAATGATGTTTGCCGTGGCGCCGAGCATCGTGATCCCGGCGAAGTCGCGCAGCACGTCGTAGGGCAGCTTCTTGAACACGCTGGGCTGGATCGCATGGGTCGAGCTGGGCCCGAGCACCAGCGTGTAGCCGTCGGGGGCCGATTTGGCAACGTAGTCGCTGCCGATCTGGCCATCGGCGCCGGGCTTGGTCTCGATGACCATTTTCCAGCCCGTGTTTTCCATGATCTTCTGCGCGACGACGCGGCCGACGAAGTCCGAGGTTCCGCCCGGCGCGAACGGGCTGATGATCACGATCGGCTTGGTAGGGTACTGCGCGCAGACCGGACCGGCCGCGGCCGCCAACGCAGCCGAAATGGCCAGATTTATGAATGCTTTCATCGTCGATCCCTCGTTTTTCGCAGAATGAACTGCGGTTGATTGAATGGTGGCGCGTCGCCTACTATCGGTCAAGCAAGCGACGTTCCATCCGCCATCGCGTTTCACGCCGGACATCCGCAGCCTTCAGATGAGTTCGCACGCACTGTCGCCGCTGATGCGGCCGCGCTCGATTGCGGTACTCGGCGCTTCGCCGCGCGCCAACACGCTCGGAAACAACGCAGTGGCCAACCTGCAGCGCTTCGGCTTTTCCGGCAGCATCTTCCCGGTGCATCCCAGTGCGCCCGAGGTGGCGGGCCTGCGGGCTTATGCAAATCTCGCGTCGGTGCCTGCGCCGCCCGATTGCGCAGTCGTCGCGCTGTCTTCCGACAAAGTGGTACCGAGCCTTGCGGGCGCCGCCGCACTCGGCGTGCGCTCCGCCGTCGTGTTCGCGAGCGGTTTCGCCGAAACCGGCGACGCAGGCAAGGCGCTCCAGCGCGAGCTTCAGGACCTGTGCGCTCGCACGGGCCTGGTGATCTGCGGTCCCAACTGCCTGGGATTGGTGAACGTCACGAACCGCATTTCCCTTTACAGCTCCTCGGTGCCCGAAGGCCTGCGCGCGGGCGGGCTTGCCGTGGTTTCCCACTCCGGGTCGGGATGCATCGCGATTTCGACGCTGGGGCGCTTCGGGATGTCGTACATCGTGTCGGCCGGCAATGCGGCAGTCGTGGACATGGCCGAATACCTGGAATTCCTCGCAACCGATGACTCCACGAGGGTCGTCACGCTGTTCATGGAGCAGATGCGCGATCCGCTCCGGTTCGAGAAGTCCATGGCGGCGATGCACCGCGCCGGCAAGCCCGTCATCGCGCTCAAGGTCGGGCGCTCGGCCAAGGGCGCCGCCGCATCGGCCGCGCATACGGGGTCGCTCGCAGGCTCCGCCGAGGCCTACGCCGATTTCTTCCGCGCGAACGGCGTCATCGCGGTCGACGACCTGGACGAGATGGCCGAGAGCGTTGCCCTGATGCTGGCGGTGAGAAAGCTCCCCAGGGGCGACGGCCTCGGCATCATTTCGGTGAGCGGCGGCGAGACCGCGATGCTCTGCGATGTCGCGGACCGCACCGGTGTGAAGCTCCCGGACCCGGGCGAAGAGGCAAAGGCGCGGCTGCAGGCCGCCCTGCCCGGCTTCGGCACGGCTTCGAACCCGCTCGACGCCACCGGCAATGCGGTCTACGACGTGTCCGTCTACGAAGCGTGCATGGACGCGCTCGCAAGCGACCCGCAGATTTCGCTTGTCGCGGTTGCGCAGGATTGCTCGCCCGGACTGTCGAAGCTCGGCGCCGGCAACTACAGGCGAATCGCGCAGACGGTCGCGACTGTAGCGGGCCGCCTCGACAAGCCGGTCGCATTCTTCAATCCGACCGCGGGCGGCCTGCACCCGCACGTGATCGAGCCGTTCGAAAACTCCGCCGTCGCCGTCCTGCAAGGCACGCGCGCAAGCCTGATCGCGATCCGCAGGCTGTTCGAATACACCGAAGCGCGCAAAGCCGGGCCCCGCGCCGCGCCGCAAGCCGCAAAGAGCGATCCGGCCTGGGTAACCCGGCTCGCGGCCGGGGCCATGCTGACCGAGCGCGAAGCCAAGCAGTTCCTCGCCTCGGCAGGCATCCCGGTCACACGCGAATCGCTTGCGCGCTCGGAAACCGAAGCCGTCGCCGCAGCCTGCGCGATCGGCTATCCGGTGGTGCTCAAGATCGAGTCGGCCGACATCGCTCACAAAACCGAAGTCGGCGGGGTCCGCGTGGGTCTGGCAGATGCGGCAGCGGTCGCGGCCGCGTACCGCGCGATCCTGGACTCGGTGAAAGAGAAGGCGCCACGCGCCGACGTGGCCGGCGTGGTCGTGCAGGAGATGGTGACCGGCGGCGTGGAAATGATCGCCGGCCTGTCCCGCTGCGAGCCGTTCGGCATGGGCATCGTCGCCGGCCCAGGCGGAGTGCTTGTCGAACTCGTCAAGGACGCATCGCTTGCGCTTGCCCCTGTCGACATGGCGCGGGCGCTGGAGCTCATCCGCGCCACGCGCGCGTACAAGCTTCTCGAAGGCTTTCGCGGAGCGGGCCCCGCCGACACGCCAGCTTTCGCCGGCCTGCTTGTTTCGTTGTCCTCGATCGCGGTTGCCTATGGCCGCCAGATCGAAGCGATCGACCTCAATCCCGTGGCCGTGCTTCCCGCCGGCCGCGGCGTGCGCGTCCTCGACGCGCTCGTCATCCCCAGAAAGACTTCCCTCTGAAAGGATCTGCAATGGCTTCCTATTCCACGATTACGCTCGAGCGCGACGGCATTGTCGCGATCCTTACCCTCAATCGTCCGGACAAGATGAATTCGCTGTCCGACCAGCTGCTGGCCGACATTCGCGGGGCCTTTGCCGAGCTCGAGCCCGACGAGTCGGTGCGCGCGGTGATCATCACGGGCAACGGCAAGGCGTTCAGCGCGGGCTTCGACATCACCCCGCGCGAGAAACCGCGCACCACCGTGCAGGACTGGCGCGACCACGCCAAGGACGGCAACGAAACCTGGCTCAGGATCTGGAAATCGCGCCTGCCGGTGGTGGCTGCAATCAATGGCTATTGCCTCGGCGGCGGCTGCGACCTCTCGATGACTTGCGACTACACGGTCGCCGCCGACACCGCGCAGTTCGGCGAGCCCGAAATCGAGTTCTGCTCCGCACCGCCGTTCCTGATCATGCCCTGGGTCGTCGGCATGAAACATACGAAGGAACTCCTGCTGCTGGGAGAGCGCGTCAACGCGCAGGAGGCCCATCGCATGGGCATCGTGAACCGGGTCGTGCCGGCCGCGGAACTGCTGACCGAGGCGAAGAAAATCGCGCTGCGCCTCGGCCGCCTGCCTGCGATCGCCATGAAGCAGAACAAGGAGGCGATCAACCGCGCCTACGACATGCGGGGGCTGATGGCCAACATCGAGTACGGCCAGGAAATGTTCTGCCTCACTTCCATGGCACCGTCGCCCGAAGGGGCCGAATTCCGCAAGGTCGCCCGCGAGCAGGGCCTCAAGGCGGCGATCCGCTGGCGCGACGAGAAATTCAAGTGAAGGGATAAAATATCGCCTTTCCCGCGGCGTAAAGGTTCCCCATGCCCTCGTTCGACATCGTCTCCGAAGTGAACAAGCAGGAAGTGAAGAACGCGATCGAGCAGACCAACACGGATGTCTCGACGCGCTTCGACTTCAAGGGGTCCGACGCGCGCGTCGAGCAAAAGGAGATGGAGCTCACGGTCTTTGCCGACAACGAGTTCCAGCTGAACCAGGTCATCGACGTCATGCGCGGCAAGCTGGCCAAGCGCAGCGTCGATGTCCGCTTCCTGGAACTGAAAGACCCCGAGAAGATCGGTGGCGACAAGATGAAGCGGGCCATCACGGTCAAGAACGGCGTGCCGGTCGAGAAGTCCAAGGCCATCGCCAAGCTCATCAAGGAAGCGAAGATCAAGGTCACGACCAGCATCCAGGGCGATGCCCTGCGGGTGCAGGGTGCCAAGAAGGACGACCTCCAGGCGGCCATCCAGCTGGTGCGCGCCAAGGTCGAGGACCTCCCGCTGCAGTTCAACAATTTCCGGGATTAGGTTTAGAAGAACGGCTCCAGGAGCCGATCCGCAGGTTTTTTTGTACCGATACCGGTTCATTCATCCTTTCGCCAGACCCGCGGTCCACTTGGCGTAGAGGCGGTCGGCAACGTGGTTGAGGTTCGCGATCCGCGCGTCGATGTCGGCCTCCATTTCCTCGGGCCGCTGCACCGCCGGGCCGGCGCACGAGTCGATTTCGTCGCGACCGCCGGTGTACCAGGTGCGGATCATTTCGGGCGTCATCTCGACATGGCATTGCAGGCCGAGATGCTTGCCGATGACGAAACCCTGGTTGGCGCAGTGGGCCGATGAGGCGATTCGCGTGCCGCCGGGCGGGATGGTGAAGGTCTCGCCGTGCCAGTGGAAGCTCATGAACGGCTCAACGCCGCCGAACCACTCGCGCGCCACGGAGTTGTCGGCGACGACCACTTCGCCCCAGCCGATTTCCTTCACCGGGTTGGGCCCGACCATGCCGCCGAATGCCTTCGACATCAGCTGGCCGCCCAGGCAATGGCCGATGACCGGCACGTCCTTCCTGACCGCCTCGCGGATGAATTCGAGGACCTGCCGCACCCAGGGCAGCGGATCGTTTGCGCTCATCGGCCCGCCCATGAAGGCGAGGCCCGCGTAGTCGCGCGCATTCTTCGGCACCGGGTCGCCGCTGTCGAGCGCAACCAGCTTCCAAGGGACGGATTTGCGCTCCAGGTATGTGGCAAAATGTCCCGGCCCCTCGGTGCTGGAGTGTCTGAATATGGCGACTGGTTTCATGCGCTTCCCGGCATTGCTTTCGGCATTGATTCGGCCCCTCGATTGTAAGTGGGTAGCCGCGGTTTGGCTCGCCGCACCGTTCGCATTGGCGGGCACCGCGCTCGCCGCGGACATCAGCGTCATCGGCGTGTTCCAGGGACGCGGCGCAGTCCTCGTCATCGACAACGGCGGTCCGCAAAACGTGCGGATCGGCCAGAAGGTGGCCGGGGTCACGCTGATATCGGTGGACAAGGCGGGCGCGGTCATCGACGACGGCGGGCGGCGCCGCACCATCGGTCTCGGGCAGCACGTAACCAGTTCCCAATCTCCCGCTGGCGGGCGCGTACCGCAGGCCACGCTGGCAGCCAATGCCCGCGGCCAGTTCATCGCCGAAAGCACCGTGAACGGCGGGGCGATGCAGTTTCTGGTGGACACCGGGGCGACGGTGGTCGCCATTCCGGGCGGCGAAGCACGGCGGCTGGGAATCGATTTCACCAAGGGCCAGAAAGGCATGGCCCAAACCGCCAATGGCGCGACGCCGGTTTATCGAATCAAGCTCGACAGCGTGAAAGTCGGAGAGATCGAGCTGCTCAACGTCGATGCGATCGTGATGGACGGTGGCGGACTCGCGCAGCCCCTGCTCGGGATGAGCTTTCTCGATCGCGTCGAGATGCGGCGGGAAGGCGACCGGATGACGCTTATAAGGCGGTTCTAACGCGCTTCGCGCGTTCGTTAAGCGCGTTTATCGCGCTCAATCAGCGCGTAGGCCGAGTGGTTGTGGATGGACTCGAAGTTTTCCGATTCCACCACGTACGCGTCGATGCGCGGGTCGTCGTTCAGGATCCCCGCCACGTCCCGCACCATGTCCTCGACGAACTTGGGGTTGTCGTAGGCGCGCTCGGTGACGAATTTCTCGTCCGGGCGCTTGAGCAGCCCATAGAGCTCGCAGGAAGCCTGCCTCTCCACGACCGCCACGATTTCCTCGATCCAGACGAAGTCGTTCGTGGTCGCCGCGACGGTCACGTGCGAGCGCTGGTTATGCGCGCCGTAATCGGAGATCTCCTTCGAGCACGGGCACAGGCTGGTGACGGGAACCAGGACCTTCATCGAGAATTCAGGCTGGCCCGCGCGGATTTCGCAGGTGAACGTGACCTCGTAGTCCATGAGGCTGCGCACACCGGACACCGGCGCCGCCTTGTCGATGAAGTACGGGAAAGTCATCTCGATATGGCCTTCCTGGGCCTCGAGCTTTTCGACCATCTCCCTGAGCATGACCTGGAAGGACCGGACCGTGATTTCGCGCTCGTGGGCGTTCAGGATCGAGACGAATCTCGACATGTGCGTGCCCTTGAAATGCTGCGGCAGCCGGACGTACATGTTGAACATGGCGATCGTATGCTGCACGCCGCCGCCCTGCTCCTGGATCTTCACCGGGTGGCGGATGGACTTGATGCCGACTCGGTCGATGGCCAGGCGCCGGGCGTCGGGGGAGCCTTGGACGTCGGGGATGGCGCCGGGAGAAACGACGCGGGGATCGCGAGTATTCATGCCGCGATTATAACATCCGACTAGATTACTCGGGTATTACGGCCCGGATGGATTTCACAATCCCGTCGCGATTCAGGCCCACCGACGCCAGCAGTTTCGCGCTGTCGCCGTGGTCGATAAACCGGTCGGGCAAGCCCAGCAGCAATAGGGGGAGGTCGATTTTAAGAAAAGCAAGTGTTTCGCACACGGCGCTCCCCGCGCCGCCCATCAGCACATGCTCTTCGATCGTTACGAGGGTTTCATGTTCGGCCGCGAGGGTCCGCACCAGCTCCACATCGACCGGCTTTACGAAGCGCATGTCGGCTACCGTCGCGTCCAGAATTTCGGCGGCCTCGAGCGCCGGGGCGAGCATGGAGCCGAACGCGAGAATGGCAATTTTCCTGCCGCGCCGCCGCACCTCGCCCTTGCCGACGGGGACACCCTGCAGGGGCCTGGACACAGATGCGCCCGGCCCGCTGCCGCGCGGGTAACGCACTGCCGAAGGACCGGGCAACTGCAGGCCGGTAAACAGCATCTGGCGGCACTGGTCCTCGTCCGAGGGCGCCATCACGGTCATGTTAGGCACGCAACGCAGGAACGCGTAGTCGAACGCGCCGTTGTGGGTGGCGCCGTCGCCGCCCACCAGCCCGCCCCGGTCCAGGGCGAACAGCACGGGCAGATTCTGGATCGCGACATCGTGGATCAGCTGGTCGTACCCGCGCTGCAGGAAGGTCGAATAGATGGCCACCACCGGGCGCAGCCCCTCGCACGCGAGGCCCGCCGCAAAGGTCACCGCGTGCTGCTCGGCAATGCCGACGTCGTAATAGCGCTCGGGAAACTTCTCCGAGAATTTCACCATGCCGGAGCCTTCGCGCATGGCCGGCGTGATCGCAACCAGGCGCTTGTCCGTGGCGGCGACTTCGCACAGCCAGTCGCCGAAAACCTGGCTGTAGGTGGGCTTGGCGCCCGAAGAGGATTGCTTGATGCCCTCGGCCGGGTTGAACTTGCCCGGCCCGTGGTAGAGCACCGGATCGTCCTCGGCGAGCTTGTAGCCCTGCCCCTTCCTCGTGATGACATGGAGGAACTGCGGGCCCTTGAGTTTTTTTATGTTGGCAAGCGTCGGCAGCAGCGCATCGAGGTCGTGACCGTCGATCGGCCCGATGTAGTTGAAGCCGAACTCCTCGAACAGCGTGCTGGGCGTGACCATGCCCTTGACGTGTTCCTCGGCGCGCTTGGCCAGCTCCCACATCGCCGGCAGCCGCTTGAGCACGTGCTCGCTGTAGCGCTTGGCCGTGTCGTACATGCGCCCCGACATCAGGCGCGCAAGGTAGTTGGTGAGTGCGCCGACCGGCGGCGAGATCGACATCTCGTTGTCGTTGAGCACCACGAGCAGCTCGACATCCATGGTGCCCGCGTTGTTCATCGCCTCGAACGCCATGCCGGCCGACATGGCGCCATCGCCGATCACCGCGATCGCGTGGCGCTTCTCGCCCTTGAGCCTGGCGGCCGCGGCCATGCCGAGCGCGGCGGAAATCGACGTCGATGAATGCGCCGTGCCGAACGTGTCGTAGGGCGACTCCGAGCGCTTCGGAAATCCGGAAATGCCGTCCTGCATCCTCAGGGTCGGCATCGCCTCGCGCCGGCCGGTCAGGATCTTGTGCGCATAAGTCTGATGGCCTACATCCCAGACGATGCGGTCCTCCGGAGAGTTGAAGACGTAATGCAATGCTATGGTCAATTCGACCGTGCCGAGGTTCGAGGACAGGTGGCCGCCGGTCTGCGAGACCGAATCGAGCACGTAGGCGCGCAGTTCCTCGGCGAGCTGGCCGAGCTGCTTGCGGTCGAGCTTGCGCAGCTCGGCGGGGTCGTCGATTTTTTTCAGCAGCTCGTAAAATTAGGGATTTTATTCCGCGGCCGGGGTCGATCCCCCAACCGATTAGGGCACTTTACCGGGAATGCCGATGGAGGCGCTCATCTCTAGAACTTTCTCAACACGATGAAATCGGCCAGCTGGGCGAGCCTCGCTGCCCGGCCTCCGAACGGTTCGATCGCAGTATGCGCCTGGATGCGCAGGTCCTCGGCAAACTCG
>JANMXB010000655.1:0-2298 GCA_031380765.1 Pseudomonadota bacterium
GCGCATGCGCGATGCTGCCCCGCGTAATCGGACAGGGCCGCGCCGCGGAGCTGCTCTATTCGGGCCGCTCGATGTCGGGCGAGGAAGGCCTCGCGTGGGGGTTCTTCAATGCGCTCGCCGCCTCCGACGAGGTCTTCGAAAAAGCGATGCAGACGGCGCAGTCACTGGCCGCCGGGCCCACGTTCGCCCACGGCATGACCAAGAAAATGCTGCAGCAGGAATTCGCCGTGGGCATCGACGAGGCCATCGAGATGGAAGCCCAGGCGCAGGCGATCTGCATGCAGACCCGGGATTTCCACCGGGCCTATGACGCGTTCGTCGCGAAGAAAAAGCCGCTGTTCGAAGGCGACTGAAGATGGATCGGTTCGCGCACTATGAGTGGCCGTTCTTCGAGCCACGTCACGCGGCCCTGGCGCGGGACGCGGACGCGTGGGCTTCGCGCCTCGACTATGCGCACGGCGAAGACGCGGATGCGGTCTGCAGGCGGCTGGTCGCGGACCTTGGCAAGTCGGGATATCTCAAGCATTGCGCCCCCGGCGGCGCGCAGTTCGATGTCCGCTCGATCGCGCTGTTGCGAGAAACTCTTGCCTACCATGCGGGGCTGGCGGACTTTGCGTTTGTCATGCAGGGCCTGGGCAGCGGACCGATCGCGCTGGAAGGCAGCGAGGCGCTGAAAAAAAAGTTCCTGCCGCGCGTTGCTGCCGGTGAGGCGATCGCGGCGCTCGCGCTATCCGAGCCGGAGGCCGGCTCGGACGTCGCAGCGCTCACGACCCGTGCGCGCCGCGACGGCGCGCATTGGGTGCTCGACGGTGCGAAAACCTGGATCTCCAATGGTGGCATCGCGGACTTCTACGTGGTTTTCGCACGCACGAGCGAAGCGGCTGGGACGCAGGCCATTTCCGCGATCGTCGTGGAAGCGGACGCCCCCGGCTTTCGCGCTTCCGAACGCATCGACATCATCGCCGCGCATCCCATGGCGACTTTGCGATTCGACAACTGCCGCGTTCCCGCAGGCAACCTGATCGGCAACGAGGGCGAGGGGTTCAAGCTCGCCATGCGCAACCTCGACGTCTTCCGCACCACCGTGGCCGGTGCGGCGCTCGGGTTCGCGCGCCGGGCTCTCGACGAAGCGCTGGGCCGGGCGCGCGAGCGAAAAATGTTCGGGCATACGCTGGCCGACTTCCAGATGACGCAGGCCAAGCTTGCCGACATGGCCACCGGCATAGACGCGGCCGCATTGCTCACCTATCGCGCGGCGTGGGCGCGCGACGTGCAAAAGCGGCGTGTCACGAGCGAGGCCGCAATGGCCAAGATGCAGGCCACGGAAACCGCCCAGCAGGTGATCGACGCCGCAGTGCAGATCTTCGGCGGTCTCGGCGTGAAAAAGAACCACCCGGTGGAGCGCTTGTATCGGGAGGTCAGGGCGCTCAGGATCTACGAAGGCGCGACCGAAGTGCAGAAGATGATCATTGCGCGCGAATTGCTGCGAGTTGCTGGACAAGGCGCGTAGGAGGCCGCGATGAGCCACACAGCGCATGTCGATACCTTCGCGCGCGACAACCTGCCGCCGCGCAGGGACTGGCCGGAGATGCACTTCGAGCTGCCGGAGCTGAAGTATCCGGCGCGCATGAATTGCGCCGTCGAGCTGCTGGAGGGGGCGCTCGCCCGCGGCTGGCGCGACCGGGTGGCGATTCGCGCAGCCGACGGGCATTGCACCTACGCCCAGCTGCTCGCACAGGCAAACCGGATCGCGCGCGTGCTGGTCGAGGACATGGGCCTCGCGCCGGGCAATCGCGTGCTGCTGCGCGGGCCGAACAACCCGATGATGGCGGCCTGCTGGTTCGGCGTGTTCAAGGCCGGTGGAATCGTTGTGGGCACCATGCCTCTGCTGCGCGCGAAAGAACTCACCGAGATTGTCGGCAAGGCCCAAGTCACCCACGCGCTCTGCGACAAGCGCCTGGAGGCCGAGCTCGTTGCTGCGCTGCCCAGCTGCCCGACGCTGCGGAACATCAAGTACTGGTATGACGACGATTCGGGTTCGCTCGACGCGCTTTGCGCGGGCAAGGCCGGCACCTTCGCAAACGTCGACACGTCGGCCGAAGATCCGGCACTGATCGCATTTACCTCCGGGACGACGGGCAAGCCCAAAGGCACCGTGCATTTCCATCGCGACGTAATCGCGATGTGCGACTGCTTTCCGCGCTCGTGCCTGCATCCCTCGAAGGAAGATGTTTTCTGCGGTACGCCACCGCTCGCTTTCACCTTCGGCCTGGGCGGCATGCTGTGTTTTCCCCTGCG
>JANMXB010000663.1:0-3456 GCA_031380765.1 Pseudomonadota bacterium
GAAAAGATCCAGAGTGTTCGTGTCGTCCATGGCCTAGGGTGCGCTTTGATGCGCCGGCGCCTCGAATTCGAACAGCGGCAGCTGGCGGTCGGCGAGAAGCAGCGCGTATTCGGCGGCGGCCCTGGCCGCCGAGAGCGTGCCGGTCTCGCCGGTGCGCCCTGCCGCTTCCCAGATGTATTTCAGGCCGGCTTCGGCTTCGAGGCGCACCTTGGCGAGCTTTTCCTTGCCGCGCCACAGGCAGTGGGATTTGTAGCCGCGTTCCCAGAGGGCTTTTTTTATTCTGCGGGCCATGTTGGTCTCCCTGATTTTTTGCCGAATGTTCTGTGCCTATTCTGGCTCAACTACGGTTTTTGCCTTTCATATATCTCAGTAGCACTCGTCTTACCGGGTTTGCTTTTCATATATCTCGTCATTTTGTGAAAGTTGTGGCATGCCCGATCGGGCATGCCAAGAATTTCACAAAATGACGAGACATGGGCCTCACATTACGCACCGAACTTCGCAATTGCATGTCACACGTCAGCTTCAACGGATCTCCAATGCTCCCGCATCCAGTTCCGCCTCCCCTCCGCCTCTCCGGAGTCCATCAGCAATTCAAACGTGGCCCGCACCTTGTCTATCCCGGCCCGGTCGAGCTGCATCCGCACCAGCCGCCGCGAATCCGGGTTCATCGTGGTTTCCCACAATTGTTCCGGGCTCATCTCGCCCAGCCCCTTGAAGCGCGAGATCTCCCAGCTGCCTTCGCGCACTTTCTCTTTCCTCAGGGCGGAAAGGGCCTCGTCGAGCTCATCCTCGTCCAGGCAGTACACGCGCCGGGAAGGTTTACCCTTGCCCTGCGAAGGCACTTCCACCTTGAACAGCGGCGGCTGCGCCACCCAGATGCGGCCGGTCTCGACGATCCGCGGCATGTGCATGAAGAAGAAGGTGAGCAGCAGCGCCTGGATGTGGCCGCCATCCACGTCCGCGTCGGTCATCAGCACGATCTTGCCGTAGCGGATGCCCGAGAGGTCAGGATTGTCGTCCATGCCGTGCGGATCGCAGCCGATGGCGGTGGCGATGGCCTGCAACTCCTTGTTCGCAAGCACCGTGCGCGCGTCCTTCGACATGGTGTTCAGCACCTTGCCGCGCAGCGGCAGGATCGCCTGGGTGTCCTTGTCGCGCGCTTCCTTTGCCGAACCCCCGGCCGAATCGCCCTCGACGAGGAACAGTTCCGTGCGCGACGTATCGCCGGAAGCGCAATCCACGAGCTTGCCGGGCAGCGTGGCTACTCCCGAGGATTTCTTGCGCTCGAATTTCTTGCCTTTCGACAATCGCGTGTTGGCCTGCTCGATCGCGAGCTCGACGATGCGCTTGCCGTCCTCGGGATGCTGGTTGAGCCAGAGCTCGTAGGCGTCCTTCACGCAGACTTCGACGAGTTTCGCGGCATGCCGTGTGGTGAGCTTTTCCTTGGTCTGGCCGTGGAACTGCGTGCGCACGATGCGCGCCGACAGCGTGAAGCACGCGCGGCTCCAGACATCTTCGGCGATCAGCTTCACGCCCTTGGGCGTCATGCTGCGCGTGTCCATGAAAGCGCGGATCGCCTCGAAGATGCCGTTGCGGAAACCCGCCTCGTGCGTGCCGTGCGAGCGTGTGGGGATCAGGTTGACGTGGCTGTCCTGGAACACGTCGCCATCCGCAACAAAGCCGATCGCCCACGAAGCGCCTTCGCCCGGCTGGATGTCGGACAGATCCGCGGCCGACTTCTCGTCGAAGTGGCGCTCGCCGGTGAACAGGGGCGCGACGAGCTCGCGTCCCTGCAGCATGAAATCGAAGTACTGCGCCATGCCGCGCTCGTACGTCCAGCTTTTTTCTTCCTTGCCCTCCACGCGCACTACGGGCGTGAGCCCGGGCAGCAGGTAGGCCTTCGAGCGGATCAGGTGCTCGAGCTCGCCCATCGGGATGTTGGGGCTGTCGAAATATTTCGGGTCGGGCCACGCGCGCACCACGGTGCCGGTGCGCCCCGCGTACTGCCTGCCGCGCTCGGTCTTGAGCTTCTGCACCAGCTCGCCGCCTTCGAAGGCGATGGTGTGCTTCGCGCCATCGCGATACACATCGACCTCGAGGCGCGTCGACAGGGCGTTGGTCACCGCGACACCCACGCCGTGCAGGCCGCCGGAGATGTGGTACACCGCGTCGCTCGACTTGGAAAACTTGCCGCCCGCGTGCAGCATCGTGAACGCCACTTCGACCGCCGGCTTTTTTTCCGCCGCATGCATGTCGACCGGGATGCCGCGGCCTGCGTCCTCGACCTCGACCGAGCCGTCCTTGCGGACCGAAACGACGATCCGCCTGCCGTGGCCCGCGAGGGCCTCGTCAACCGCGTTGTCGATCGCTTCCTGGATGATATGAAGCGGGTGGATGGTGTGCGTGTACATGCCCGGCATGCGGCGCACGGGCTCGAGGCCCTTGAGGGCCTGGATGGAGGAAGCGTCGTATACGGCTTTTTTGGACATTGCCTAAGTGCTTGAAAATACGGGCAGCCCGCTAGCCATAGGGCTCGCGGCGGCCCCGAATACTACCAATTGTAGGCGATTGGGCGGCGCACCCCAACCGGCAGCGGCCGGATCGGAGGTACTGTATGCGGGAACAACGCGCCGATGGCGGGGCGGAATTGCGCATGCTTTGGAACATCCTGATGACGATTGCGATCGGCTACGCCGTGATCGTGGCGCTGCTGGCCGTCTTCCAGTCGCACCTGGTTTACTTTCCCGGGACCGGACGCGAGCTCACCGCCACGCCGCAGGCCATCGGCCTGGCCTACGAATCCGTCGAAATCCGCACGGAAGATGGCGAGACCCTGCACGGCTGGTGGGTGCCCGCGGCAGGCGGGGGCAAGGCAGCACTCGGAACGGTCCTGTTTTTTCACGGCAATGCCGGCAATATTTCGCATCGCCTCGACTACCTGCGCATGTTCAATGCGCTGGGATACTCGACGCTCGCCCTCGACTACCGGGGCTATGGCCGCAGCAGCGGCTCGCCCTCCGAAGAGGGAACCTACCGCGACGCGCTTGCAGGATGGCGCTGGCTGACGCAAACGCGCGGGACGAAGCCGCAGGACATCGTCGTCGCCGGCGAATCGCTGGGCGGCGGCGTCGCGAGCTGGCTGGCCGCGCGCCATCCGCCGCGGGCGCTTCTGCTGCTGTCGACACTCACATCGGTCCCGGATCTCGCGGCAAAGATCTATCCGCTGCTGCCGGTGCGCCTCATCTCCCGCTTCAGCTACGACACCCTCGCGAACCTTCGCGGGATCAAGGCCCCGGTCTTCATCGCGCACAGCCCGGACGACGAGATCGTGCCGTTCGCGCACGGGCAGGCGCTGTTCGCCGCCGCCGGCGAGCCGAAACAGTTTCTCGAACTGCGCGGCGGCCACAATGAAGGATTCGTTTTCGCACACGAGGAATGGGTGCGCGCGGTGGC
>JANMXB010000705.1:0-3970 GCA_031380765.1 Pseudomonadota bacterium
GGCACGCTCTCGGCGGCCAGGGCCGCCGCCGAATACGCGCTGCTTCTCGCCGACCGCCAGCTGCCGCTGTTCGAATTCGAGGCGCCGGCGCATCAAAGCGCACCCTAGGCCATGGACGACACGAACACTCTGGATCTTTTCTCCGCCGATTCGGGCGACGACGCCGCGCCCATCGAACGCCACGCTTCGCAGGCCTACCTCGGCTACGCGGTGTCGACGGTCAAGGCGCGCGCGCTGCCCGAGATCGCCGACGGCCTCAAGCCCGTGCAGCGGCGCATCCTGTACGCAATGGGCGACACCGCTCGAGGAGATGCGGCCGAAGGGTTTGCGAAATGCGCGCGCTTCGTCGGCGAGGTGCTCGGCAAGTACCACCCGCACGGCGATTCCTCGACGTACGAGGCGATGGTCCACATGGCGCAGCCTTTCTCGATGCGCTACCCGCTCATCGACGGGCAGGGCAACTTCGGCTCGCGCGACGGGGACTCGGCGGCGGCCTATCGCTACACTGAAGCGAAGCTGTCGCGGTACGCGCAATTGATGCTCGCCGAAATCGGCGAAGGCACCGTCGATTTCATCAAGAACTACGACGGCAAGTTCGACGAGCCGCAGCTCTTGCCGGCGCGCATGCCGTTCGGCTTGCTCAACGGCTCGTTTGGCATTCCGGTCGGGTTCTCCACGCGCATCCCCCCGCATAACCTGAAAGAGGTAGCCGACGCGGCGATTGTAGTGATTCGCAATAGCAAGGCTACTGTGGACGAGGTGCTCAAAGTCCTGCCGGGCCCGGATTTTCCCGGCGGCGGGCAGATCATCTCGAACAAGGCCGAAATCCGCGCCGCCTACGAAACGGGACGCGGATCGATCGCAATGCGCGCGCGCTGGCACGTGGAGCCGCTTGCGCGCGGCCAGTGGCGCATCGTGGTGGACGAGCTGCCGCACGGCGTGTCGTGCCGCCAGGTGCTCGAGGAGATCGAGGCGCTGGTGAATCCCAAGCCGGCCTTCGGCAAGAAGGAAGTCACGCAGGAGCAGAAGCGCATCAAGCAGTTCGTCCTAGACATCGTCGAGACCGTGCGCGACGAATCCGACCGCAGGAGCCGCATGCGCATCATCATCGAGCCGAGGTCTTCCCGCCAGGACGCGGACGAGATGATGAAGGCGCTACTGGTCCATACGTCGCTCGAGATGCGCTATCCCCTCAACCTCACGTGGCTGGGCCTCGATGGCCTGCCCGAGACGAAAGGCATCGTCGGGGTGCTCAGGGAGTGGACGGAATTCCGCATCGCGACGGTGAAGCGCCGCACGCAGCATCGCCTCGACAAGGTCGAGGAACGCCTGCACATCGTCGAGGGCCGCATCAAGGCTTTCGCCAGGATCGACGAGATCATCAAGCTGATCCGATCGTGCGACGACCAGGCCGGGGCGAAGAGGAAGCTCTCGGAGAAATGGGGCTTCAGCGAGCGGCAGGCCGAGGACATCGTCAACCTGCGCCTGGGCCAGCTCACGCGCCTCGATGGCGTGAAGCTCAGCGAGGAGAAGAAGGGCCTGGAGAAGGAGCGCGAGGAGCACCGGCGCGTGCTCGATTCGGAGCGCGTCCTCAGGACGCTGGTGGTCAAGGAGCTCGAGGAAGACGCGAAGAAGTACGGCGACGATCGCCGCACGCTCATAAAAGCCGACGAGCGCACGCAGATCGAGCGCACGGTGCTCGAGGAGCCGGTCACCATCCTCCTTTCGCGCAAAGGCTGGATCCGCGCGCGCGTGGGCCACGGCATCGACCTCGCCACCGTGAACTTCAAGGACGGCGACGGCCTCGCGCAGGCGGCCGAGTGCAAGACGACCGACCAGGTGGTGTTCCTCGGCTCGTCGGGCAAGACCTGGACGCTGGACGCGGCCAGCCTGCCGTCCGGGCGCGGCGATGGCGCGCCGGTCAACAGCCTGGTGAACGCCAACGGCGATTCGATCGTCTGGATGGGCACAGGCCCGATGGAGCAAAGCCTGCTGCTGCACACCACGGCGGGACACGGCTTCGTCGCGCAGCTGAAAGACATGGTCACGCGCATGAAAGCCGGCAAGGAGTTCATGAAGCCGGCCGAAGGCGCGAAGGTGCTGCCGCCCGCGCCGGTTGCGGTCTTCAAGGGCGACGTGAGTCCGCGCGTCGCGGCGCTTTCGTCCGATTTCCGCCTGCTGGTGTTCCTGCTCGACGAAGTGCCGCTGCGCCCGAACGGGGGCCTGGGCGTGCAGCTCATCGCGCTGCCCGACAAGGTGACGCTCGCCTCGGTGGTCGTGACCGACGGCACTCACCTGACCGTGTTCGGCATGAAGCGCGGCAAGCGCACGGGCGTGGAGCTGGGCAGGAAGGAAATCCGCGAGTACGACGGGCGGCGCGCGCAG
This sequence comes from Pseudomonadota bacterium, assembly GCA_031380765.1. GTDB lineage: Bacteria > Pseudomonadota > Gammaproteobacteria > Burkholderiales > SG8-39 > SZAS-79. Next base: position 2,386 of record JANMXB010000705.1, read on the forward strand.
CGCGGCCGCGTGGCCGGCGTCGGCCTCAGGGACGTCGACGGGCTGGGAGAGTAGGATTGCCGAATAAGGAAAACGAGTTTACCGCAGAAGCGCTTCCAGATTCGTTCTTCCATTCCGAAAGTTCAACATTTCCGCGATGAGCCCGGTGCTGCGCCCGTTCATTGCCCCCGCGGCGATCGTGGCGCTCACCGTGCTGTGCGCGGTGGCGCGGCCCTCGCTGCCGGCGTCGCTTGCCGGCCTGCCCTGGCTGGGCCCCTACGTGGCATTTCTCGCGGCCGGCGCGATGGCGCTGTGGTTCAACCGGGGGCGCGCGTTCATCGCCGCGATGTCGATGTTCTGCGCTTACGCCGGCTACCGGTATGCCCTCGACGTCGGCCCCTTCCCGGCCAAGGTGACTTACACGGCGCTGGTGGTGCTCGTGCCCGCAAATGTGCTCGCCTCGCTCATGCAGGCCGAGCGCGGCGTCTACCACCACCATAACCACCGCTGGCTGCTGGTCATCATTGCGGAGCTCCTGCTGGTGCTGTGGATGGCGAGCGCCGGGCGCAGCGGGCTCTCGGGTGTGGCCTGGATCGGGGTGTTCGACCACTGGGCCCTGAACAGCCCGCCTGCGCCGCTCGTGGGGCGCCTGCTGCTTGCGCTCGCGTTCGGTCCGCGATGTGGCGCTCGCACCCCAAGCCGCCGGCGATCGAGCCGCGCGCGCTCGACGTCGGTCTGGCGGGATCGCTCGGTGCATTCTTCATTGCCGCCGAGTGGGCGACCTCGCCGGCGCTGTTCGCCGCTTTCATGACCGCGGCCGGGGCGATGCTGTTCGTCGGGATCCTGCAGGAAACGCACCGCCTCGCCTTCGCCGACGAACTGACCGGGCTGCCGAGCCGGCGCGCGCTGCAGGAGCGCCTGCCGGCGCTGGGCCCGGTGTGCGCGTTCGCCATGGCGGACGTCGACCACTTCAAGCAATTCAACGACGTGCATGGCCACGACATCGGCGACCAGGTGCTCAAGCTCGTCGCCGCGCGCCTGGCCGAGGTCGAGGGCGGCGGCGTGGCGTTTCGCTACGGCGGCGAGGAGTTCTGCGTGATTTTCGAGGGCAGCACCGCCGCCGAGGCGCTGCCGCACCTCGAAGCCATCCGGGCCTCGATCGAGGACTACCAGATGGCGATTCGCAGCGACGAAAGGCCCCGCGATGCGCAAGCCGGCACGCGGCTGCGCGGCGTGACGCCGCCGCAGAAGATGCTGTCGGTCACCGTCAGCATCGGGGTGGCCGAAAGACGGGACCTCGACATGAAGCCGATGGCCGCGATCAAGCTGGCCGACGAGGCGCTGTACCGGGCGAAGAAGGCGGGCCGCAACCGCGTTTCGCTGTAGTCTCCCGGTAGTCCCGTCCCTCAGCGCAGGAGATCGCCATGCCCCGCAGCATTCTCGACGAAGCCCATATCCACCCCGCCGTGCGCGAGACGATTGCGAATTCCCATGCCGATATCGTGCGCGAAGTCCAGGCGGCCGTTGCGGCAAACGCGGTCGTCGTCGTAGGCATGCGCCAGAACCCGATGCCGAAGAATGCGCGGCGCCTGCTCGATGCGAAGGC
>JANMXB010000713.1:0-2236 GCA_031380765.1 Pseudomonadota bacterium
TAGCCGGCGGAGCCGCGGGTGGCAATAGTGGTACAGTGGTCGTCAACATGATCGGAAACTTCAACCTGATTGAGTACAACACCATCGTGCGCAGCATGGACCGGCCGGTCCTCGCGCGCGCGCTCGCGTCGGTCGCCGCCCAGGATGTAGCGGACGGGACCGCCGCCGAAGTGCTGGTGGTGGCGGCGTGCGGCGCGGCGCATCGACCGGTGGCACACCGGGCCGGGCGCTTCGAATGCCGCCTCGTCTTCGGCGAGGGAGCACTCGACCGCCCGCGCGCGGCCAACGCCGGCCTGGATGCGGCGCGGGGCCGGTTCATCACCTTCCTTGACGACGACGACGAGCTGCTGCCCGACCAGTTCTCATCGATGCTGGCAGTGCTGGAGGCCAATCCGGCCGTGGATCTCGTCCATGCGCGATCGCAGGCCGTGGATCCGGCCGGCAACCTCCTCTACCTATACGGCGGGCCGTGGGTCGCGTGGCGCCAGCTCTCCCACGGTTTCTTCCAGCTCGCAGCGGTGATGTTCAGGCGCGAGCTTCTCGAGCGCGGCGTGCGCTTCGACGAGCGGCTCGAGATCCTCGAGGACCTGGAGTTCTTCGTGCAGTGCGCGCGCGTCGGTCGGTTCCAGTACCTCGCCAGGGCCGTGTCGCGCTACTACGTGATGGATGGAAGCTCCGGCACCGGAGAGGGCGAAAATCGCGACGGCGGGCGGGTGCAGCGCGCCCTCGCATATATTCAGGAGAAGTGGAACGGGCTCGCGCGCGAGCTGGCGGCCACGGCACCGGCGCGGGTCGCGCGCGCCCAGGACCTGCTGCGACGCGGCGGCTACCAGGCGGCGCTGATGTGCCTCGCTCCTCTGCTGGATACGACGCCCGAGGACATCAACGCGCTCAACCTCGGCGCCCTCGCGCACATCCACCTGGGGCATTTCGACGTGGCCGAGTCGCTGCTGAAGGCGGCCCTCACCGTGCTTCCCGGACATCCCGGCCTGCGCGCGAACCTCGAGCTGCTGGAGCGCAAGCGCCGCGGCATCGCCTGAGCGCGGGCTAGCGCGGCCGCGCCTCCAACCCGGTAACTCGCGCCTCGAGCGCCACCAGCTTTTCCCGCGTCCGTGCGAGCACCTGCGCCTGCACGTCGTATTCCTCGCGGGAGACGAGGTCTAGCCGCGCGAATGTGCTCGACAGCATCGCGCGAAAGTTGCGCTCCAAGTCCTTCGCGGGGTTCCCGGCCGCGAACTGCGCCAGCCGCTCGCTCAGCTCGCTTAGCACCTTTTCGTTCATGACGATCCTTCGTGCGGTTATAGGGGGCGGCCATCGGCACCCGATTGGTGCGTGGCCCAATTGCGGTGCACAACGAATGGGCGCCGAGGCCCACGAAGCCAATCCCGACCTTGGTAAACAATGGGTTATGAATGGCACGCTTGCTGCTAATCAGGCCGGGATGTTGCTGTTTCCCACAGACCAAAGGATACCAAGATGACAACACTGCCCCATGCCCTCCAATTGGCCGGTCTAGTTTCCACCGGACTGGCGTATGCGCAAGTTCCGCCGGCGTCGGAGAAGCCGGCCGAGCCTGCGGCGCAACCCATTTTCTCCGTCGGCGGTTTCGACCTCACGGGGCATGTCGACGTCGGTTACACCAACCTGCGGGACTCCGGCAAGTTCGTGAGCGGAATCAATTCGCGCGTATTCGATTTCAAGCGCAACGACGTGGTACTTCACGCAGTCGACCTCCAGTTGGCCAAGACGCCGGAAACCGGGTTTGGCGGACTGCTCGATGTGACCCTCGGCAAGGACGCGGACACGATCGCCGCCTACGGAACGATCGACCGGAACCGCGGACCCGCGAACGGCGTCGACAAGCGCGCCGACGTGACGCAGGCGTATGCGCACTTCGGCGCCGGCGCTCTCACCCTGATCGCGGGCAAATATGTGACGCTTGCCGGTGCCGAGGTGATCAAGAGCGCGGCCGACACCAACTATTCGCGCTCGATTCTTTTCGGATACGCGATTCCCTTTACCCATAGCGGGTTCCGGGCGACATACAAGATCGGCGAGACGCTCAGCTTCGTGGCAGGCGTCAACCAGGGATGGGACGCCTTCAAGGACACCAACAGCGACAAGACTCTCGAATTGCAGGCAGCGTTCACCCCGGACAAATCCATGTCGTTTCTCTTTACCGGATACAGCGGCAAGGAGCGCGTCACCAACTACCCGAAATCGGATGCGAACGGCA
>JANMXB010000714.1:0-2995 GCA_031380765.1 Pseudomonadota bacterium
CTCGCGCGCCTGCAGGACCTGGGCGGAAAGCTCGCGCAGCTCGGCCTGCGACTGCTGCAGCCCGTCCTGCGCCGCCTTGCGCAGGGTGATGTCCCGGAGGATGACCGTGTAGAGGTGGCCGCCGTCGGCGCCCGCCTTGGAAATCGACGCTTCGATCGGGAATTCCGTCGCGTCGGCGCGCAACCCGAAGAGGACGGTGTTGTGGCCCATGCGCCGGTTGGTGATGCCGGCTTGCCCGAAGGCTGCGATGTGGCCCTGGTGGGCCGCGCGGAAGCGCGGCGGCAGGAACCGGTCCAGGGGGCCGCCCAGCGCGTCCTCGCGCGGGCACCCGAACATCTGCTCGGCTGCCCGGTTGAACAGGATGACGCGCTGCGCCTCGTCGATCGTGATCACGGCGTCCATCGCCGATTCGAGGATCGCCGCGTAACGCGCCTCGGTGTCCTCGAGCGTGACTTGCATCCGGTCGGTCTCGCGCTTCTGCTCGGTTGCGCGGCCCTCATAGACCGCTTCGACCAGAAGCGACTGGCGCCACGCGAGCCAGAACATGAGGGCCAGCCCGCCGACGTCGAGAAAAATCGCGGGCCCGGCGATTTCCGGGTGGCTCCAGCCGAAAGTCAGGGCGGCGATGTTGATTGCGACCAGCAGCGTCGCAAACACGACTCCGGCGACGATCCTCTGGCGGATGCGCCTGGTCATGCCCTGTTCACGCGGGATTGACGCAGGTCAAAACGACCCGCCGCGCGGCGCTCATAGTGGGCTGCACACAGGAGGAAGCGTTCCGTGAACATGACCAACGCCTCGGCTGGACTGGCGGTCGACCCCGGCCTGATCCGCAAATACGACCTCAGCGGACCGCGCTACACGTCCTACCCTACGGCGGACAGGTTCGTCGAAGGGTTCGGGGAGGTGCAGGCGCGGGAGTGGCTCGCCAAGCGCAACATCGGCGGCGTCAAGCAGCCGCTGTCGGTGTACGTGCACCTGCCTTTCTGCAACACGATCTGCTATTACTGCGCGTGCAACAAAGTGGTGACGAAGGATCATGGGCGGTCGGCAAAGTATATCAAGTACCTCGCCCGCGAGATGGCCCTCGTCGACGAGCTGCTCGGGGAGGAGCGCTCGATCTGCCAGCTGCACTGGGGCGGGGGCACGCCGACTTTCCTCTCGCTCACCGAGATGGGCGGGCTCATGGACGAACTGCACCGGCATTTCCTGCCGCTGCCGAATGCCGAATACTCGATCGAAATCGATCCGCGCAAGGTCGCGCCCGGTACGATGGCTTTCCTCGCCGGGCTGGGCTTCAACCGCGCCTCGATGGGCGTGCAGGACTTCGACCCGGCGGTGCAGAAAGCCGTCAACCGGATTCAGAGCGAGGACGAAACCCGCCGCGCGATCGACGAGGCGCGCGCCAACGGTTTTCGCTCGATCAACGTCGACCTGATCTACGGGCTGCCGCAGCAGACCCTCGCGGGGTTCGAAACCACGCTCGATCGCATCGTCGCAATCTCGCCCGACCGGATCGCGCTCTACAACTACGCCCACCTGCCCACGGTGTTCAAGCCGCAGCGCCGTATCCTCGAGGCCCAGTTGCCCTGCGCCGAAGCGAAGCTCGCGATCTTCACCTTGGCCATGGAGAAGCTCACCGGCGAGGGCTACGTTTACATCGGCATGGACCATTTCGCCCGGCCCGGCGACGATCTCGCCGTGGCGCAGCGCCAGGGCCGCCTGCACCGCAATTTCCAGGGCTACTCGACCCACGCCGACAGCGACCTGCTCGCCTTCGGCATCTCCGCGATCGGGCGCATCGGCCCGACCTACTACCAGAACACCAAGACGCTGGAGGAATATTACGACTTGCTCGACTGGGGCCGCCTGCCGGTCAAGCGGGGCATCGAGCTGACGCAGGACGACCTCGTGCGCCGCGCCATCATCCAGGCGCTCCTCTGCAATTTCAGATTGTCGATCGAGTCGGTCGAGCTCGCCTACCTGGTCGATTTCAAAGCGCACTTCGCATCTGAGCTGGCCGACCTGCGCACCTTCGAGAAGGAGGGCTTGGTCGACGTATCGGACGAGTGGATCGGCGTCACTCCGAAAGGACGTCTGCTGGTGCGCGCAATCTGCATGGTGTTCGACAAGTACTTGCGCCAAAGCCGGGCGCGCGCGGGCTACTCGAAGCTCATCTGACGTGCCGGAAACGGGCAGCCTGGCATTGCCGCTCGCCGCGTTCCTGCTTGGCCTGGCCTCGGGCGTGCACTGCATCGGCATGTGCGGCGGGATCGTCGCCGCGTTTTCGGCGCCGAACGTGATGCGCGGGCCGCGTGACGCGCCGGCAGCGCCGTCGATCGGATTGCTTGCCCTGTTCAACACCGGCCGCGTTGCGGCCTACACGTTGGCGGGCGCGGCGGCCGGCGCGCTCGGAAGCGCGGGCGCGTACGCCGCGGGTGTGGTCGACGTCCAGGTCGCGTTCTACGTGATTGCAAATGTCATGCTCGTGATGATCGGCCTGCACCTGGCTGGCATCAGCCCGCTGCTGGCCGGGCTCGAAAGGTTCGGCGTGCCGATCTGGCGCCGCATCCAGCCGCTGGCCGCGCGCTTCCTGCCGGCAAGCACGCCGCTGAGGGCGCTGGTTGCGGGGAGCCTGTGGGGCTGGCTGCCGTGCGGCCTCGTATACGGAATGCTCGCCACGGCCGTGGCCGCGGGCAGTGTCACGGGCGGGGCGATGGCCATGCTCGCGTTCGGCCTGGGCACCGCGCCGAACCTGATGGTGGCGGGATTCGCGCTTGCACGCCTGCGCAAATTCGTGGCCAGGCGCGGCGTGCGGCTGGCCGCGGGCGGCCTCGTGCTCGGGTTCGGCCTCGTGGGCCTGGCGCGGGCGGCTGATCTTGGCGAAGCCGTGCGGCGCGGACTTCTTTGCCTGTAGCCGCGCGGGCTCAGCCCGCTTGCAGCGCGATCAGCCTGCGCAGCTCGCGGTAGGCGGTGTCGGCGTTCGCGCCGAACA
>JANMXB010000715.1:0-3596 GCA_031380765.1 Pseudomonadota bacterium
GCCTTCGATGAAGCAGCCGATGCCCAGGCCGTGATAGCGGCCGTCGGCGTCAAGCTTACCCTGCAGCGGCGCTTTTTCCGCCCACTTGATTTCCGCGAGACAGCGGTCGAGCGTAATGGCGTAGTCGCCGCTGTCGAGCTCTTCCTTTTTCTCGGGGAGGTTGAGCGTTGCCAGCGCGTAGGGCATGTCCGATTCGGCCGGCAGGTTGCGGCGGCGCATTTCGACGCGGTCGATTCCCAGGTCATTCGCGGCCATGTCGATCAGGCGCTCGCGAAAGAAATCCCCCTCGAACCGGCCCGGCCCGCGGTAGGTGCCGATCGGATTCTTGTTGGTCAGCATCACCGAGGAGTCGACATGGATGTTCGCGATTGCGTACGGCCCGGACACGAACTGAGCGACGTTGCGCGGCGGAATCGCGGCGCTGGTGCGCAGGTACGCGCCGGCATCCACCCAGGCATGGCCGCGCAGCCCGACGATCGTGCCGTCCTTCTCGCAGGCGATCTCGAGGTCGATGTCGATTTCGCGCGAATGGTTCGAGGTGAGCAGGTTCTCGCGCCGGTCCTCGATCCACTTGACCGGCCGGTTGAGCTTGCGTGCCACGAAGGGAATGAGGAAGTCCTCGCAATAGAACTCGCCGCGCACGCCGAACCCGCCGCCGACGTCGGACTCGATCAGGTCCACGCATTCTTCGGGGAGGTCCATGTGGCGCGCGAGGATCTTGCGGGTCGCAAACGGCACCTTCGCCGCCCCGGACACGGTCATTTTGGTCGCCGCGCCGTCCCACACGGCGAGGACGCCGCGCGGCTCCATGCAGACCGCACTGTGACGCTGCACGCGCAAGCTCTCTTTACGCACGTAGGGCGCCCGCGCGAAGGCCGCGGCGGCATCGCCCTTCGCGGCGGTGTAGGTGATCGCAACGTTCCTGCCGGGATTCTCGAACAGCAGCGTTTCGTTCCTGCCCGAGACATGCCGGTCCGGCACCACGGGGAGGGATTCGATGTCGACCTCGATGACCTCGAGGGCATCCTCGGCGAGCCCCGCGGTGTCGGCCACGACCACTACGAGCGGCTCGCCCACATAGCGCACTTTCGTGTGCGCGATCACAGGTTGCCCGAACGGTTCCAGCTCGGGCAGCGGCGCGAGCCGCAGCGACACGGTGGGCACTGAACCGCCGGAGCCCGCCGCAATGTCCTGGGCGGTGAATACGCCGCGCACGCCAGGCATCGAAAGCGCTGCTTTCACGTCGATCGAGCGGATGCGGCCGTGCGCTACCGAGCTGCGCAGGATCGCCGCATGCAGCAGTCCTTCGGGATGCAGGTCGTCGACAAATTGTCCGGTGCCGGTCAGCAGGCGCAGATCCTCGATGCGCTCGACCGGCGTGCCCACCACGTTGGCGACAAAAGCTGCGCTCATTTCGTTTCCTTGGCGCCGGGGTTCCTGCGATAAGCGGCGCGTGCCGCGTAAACCGCCTCGACGATTGGGATATAGCCGGTGCACCTGCAGACGTTGCCAGCGAGCACTTCGCGGATCCTTTCCTTGTCCGCCTCCGGCTCCTCGGTCAGCAGGGCGTGGGCGGTGGTCAGCATGCCCGGCGTGCAGAAACCGCATTGCAGCGCGTGATGCTTGCGGAACTCGGCCTGCAGCGGCGAAAGTCTGCCGGGGCTGGAAAGGCCTTCGACCGTGGTGACCCTGGCGCCTTCGGCCTGGGCGGCAAGCATCAGGCAGGAGCGCACCGCAGCGCCATCGACGATCACCGTGCAGGCGCCGCACACGCCATGCTCGCAGCCGACGTGGGTCCCGGTCTGAAGAAAAAAGTGGCGGATGCAGTCGGCGAGCGTAGTGCGCGCCGGCACCCGGGCCTCGACCTGTTTGCCGTTGAGTTCAAAGCGCGTGGAAATATTCGATTGCATGGAGAAGGGTCCGGAAGGTCTACGACGAGGCGCGCGCCAATGCGCGCTCGAGAAGGGTGCCAAGCAAGGAGCGCCGGTACGCGGCGCTCGCGTGCAGATCGCCGGGCGGATCGACGGCTGCCGAAGCCGCCTTTGCCGCTGCCTGGATCGTGGCTGCATCGACTGTCTTGGCATTGAGTGCCGCCTCGGCCTGCGCCAGCCGATGGGGCCGGGTGCAGGCGCCGATGACCCCGATATGGGTGTTGGTTGCGCGGCCGGAGGCATCTTCGTCATAGAACAGCGCGACCCCGGCGAGCGCAAAATCGCCCCGCCGCAGCGCAAATTCCTCGAAGGCCCAGCGGCGCCTGGCCGGCCAGCGGGGCAGGCGGATCTCGACGATCAGCTCGTCGTCGGCGAGCACGGTCGAAAGGGCGCCGGTGAAGAACTCCGCGGCCGGGACCACACGCCGGCCGGCCGCGCCCGCGAGCACCAGCTGCGCATCGCACGCCACGGCAATGCCGGGCATCTCCGCGGCCGGATCCGCATGCGCGAGGCTGCCGCCGACGGTGCCGCGATTGCGGATCTGGTAATGCGCCACGTGTGCGATCGCGGCCTGCAGCAGGGGGTGCGCCGCGGCCAGTCGCGAGTCGTCGAGGATGTCGCGCCAGCGCACCTTCGCGCCGAGGCGCACGCCCTCTGTGTCGATATCGATTCGCCCAAGGCCGGGCACCTTGCGCAGGTCGACTACCATGCCTGGCGATGCAAGCCGAAATGCCATGACCGGCACGAAACTCTGTCCGCCCGCGATGGCCTTGGCGGAGCCGCCACGCGCGAGGAGCGCAATCGCCTCCTCGAGCGTGGCGGGCGCGGCGTATTCGAACGGAGGCAGTTTCATTTTCCGGACTTTGGGCGAGGAGCAGTCGATGGAGGAGATTCGCGCGAGGCGTAAGTTTCCCTCAAGATCGCGGCCCGCGCCGCTTGTTTCACATACAGCGAAACTGCCACTCGAAGGCAGGCAAGGCGGCGATTTGCGCCAGGGGCTGGTGATACGATTTGCGCGTCGGCCCTTCGGGACGGCGCATCGTACGGCGAGGCGGGAGACGCGAGTGACACTGCAGACCAGGAGACTGACCCACAAGTTCGGCGCGGAGATCCTCGGACTGGATCTTTCCAGGCCGCCGGACGACGCCACGATCGGCGCGCTCTGGAAACTCTGGAACGAGCAGGGCCTGGTGCTCATCCGCAACCAGGACATCTCGCCCGAGCAGCTGATCGCCTTCAGCGCCAAGTTCGGGGCACTCGACCGGCATCCCAACCTGGCCCCTTTCCGCCATCCCCAGTACGACGAGATCTACATGGTGAGCACGATTCCGAGCGGGGGGAAGCCCTCGCCCAGCGAAAAGCTCGGCCGCCACTGGCATTCCGACCTGTCCTACACGCTGTATCCGGCGATGGGATCGCTTTTCCACTGCCAGGTGTGCCCGGAAGTGGGCGGCGACACCATCTTCGCGAGCATCACCGCCGCCTACGACGACTTGTCCGAGGCAATGAAGGCGATGATCGATCCCCTGTGGTGCGAGCATGACTACATGGCCATCAGCGGGGGGCGGCACCTCAGCCCGGAGGTGGCCGCGCAGATGAAGAAGCTGAATCCGCCGGTGGCGCAGCCGCTGGTGCGCACGCATCCGGTGACCGGTAGGAAAGCGC
>JANMXB010000722.1:0-3700 GCA_031380765.1 Pseudomonadota bacterium
CGGGCACACCGCCCAATCGCCGCGCGCCACCTGCGCCACCTCGGCGCCGGTGAGGTTCAATGCACAGCGCTCGCCGGCACTCGCGCCGGAGGAGGGTTGGCCGTCTTTCTGGATGCCCCGCACCCTCACCTCGATGCCAGCCGGCGTGAGCACCAGCTTGTCACCCGCTGCCACTGCGCCGTTGAATACCGTCCCCGTAACCACGGTTCCGCTGCCGGCCACGCTGTAGACGCGATCGATCGCAAAACGGAATTGCCGCCCGTGTTGCGCTTCACGCCGGATTTTTCCGGCGGCCGCTGAAAGAGCCTCGCGCAACGGCTCCATGCCGTCGCCGGAGAGCGCCGACACCGGCAGCAGGTCGATCCCGGCCAGACCGGTGGTGCCGAGCAGTTCACGCACGCTATCGGTGACCTCTTCGACGCGCTGCGGGGTAACCCGGTCGATCTTGGTGATTGCCGCAATGCCACGGCGGACCGACAGCAATTCGACGATATTGAGGTGCTCGATCGTCTGGGGCATGACGCCGTCGTCCGCGGCGACCGCGAGCAGGACGAAATCGATGCCACACACGCCGGCCAGCATGTTGCGCACGAACCGCTCATGCCCGGGAACGTCGACGAATCCGATGGTCGCTTCCGCGGGCGTGCGCCAGTAGGCAAAACCGAGATCGATCGAGATGCCGCGCGCTTTTTCCTCCGGCAACCGGTCCGTGTCGACACCGGTGAGGGCTTTGACGAGGGTCGTCTTGCCGTGATCGATATGGCCGGCGGTGGCGACGATCATGAGGACTGCAGCTGGAGGCGCTCCAGCTGGGTGACGAACCCGGGTTCGTTGTCGAGGCAGCGAAGGTCGAGGATGAATTCGCCCTCGCTGATGCGCCCGATCACCGGGACAGGCAATCCACGAAAGGCCCGCGCGAGGGCATCGGCGGCACCGCTGCGCCGCTTGCCCGCGGGGGTGAGGGCAAGGCCGGCGCTGGGCAGAGTCTCGACCGGCAGCGCACCGCTGCCGATCTGGCTTGCGCAGTCCACGACGCGCGCCGAGGCGTGGCCGGCCACGGCTGCGCTGACGGCCGGCAGCACGCGAGCCGCCGCCCGACGGATCTCGTCGCGCGTACGCGTCATCAGCCGCAAGGTCGGCAATTGCGCGGCCAGCTGCTCGGGGTTTGCGTAAAGGCGCAGCACGGCCTCGAGCGCCGCCAGCCTGACCTTGTCCAGGCGCAGCGCGCGCTTCATCGGGTTTTTTCTGATGCGCTCGACCAGGTCCCTGCGCCCGACGATCAGCCCGCACTGCGGGCCGCCCAGCAGCTTGTCGCCGCTGAAGGTCACGATGTCCGCGCCATTGGCAATCGCCTCGCGCGGCGTGGGCTCGTGCGGCAGGCCGAAAGTCTCCAGGTCGACGAGCATGCCGCAGCCCAAGTCGTTGATCAGCGGCACGCCGGCCTGGCGCGCAATCGCGCCAAGCTCGGATTCAGGAACCGAGGCGGTGAAACCCTGGATGGCGTAGTTGCTCGTGTGCACCTTCATGATTGCGCCAGTGGCCTTGCCGATCGCACCGAGATAGTCCTTCGGATGGGTCCGGTTCGTGGTGCCCACCTCGACCAGCTTGCAGCCCGCGCTAGCCATGATGTCGGGAATCCGGAACGATCCGCCGATTTCGACCAGCTCGCCGCGCGAAACGATGACTTCCTTGCGGCGCGCAAGCGAATACAGGGCGAGGTATACGGCCGCCGCGTTGTTGTTGACCGCGACCGCGGCCGCCGCGCCGGTCAGCCGTATCAGCCATGATTCCACGTGGCTGTCCCGCTCGCCTCGCGCCGCGCCTTCGAGTTCGTATTCGAGGTTCACCGGGCGCGCCATGGCGGCGGTGGCCGCATCGATCGCGGCTTGCGGATACAGCGCGCGGCCCAGGTTGGTGTGAAGCACGGTCCCGGTGAGGTTGAACACCGGGCGCAGCGAAGGCCGCAGGAGCAATTCGATGCGGGCGGCAGATTTGGCAATGAGCGCGGACTCGTCCGCATTTGACGTTGCATCTCCGGACGCAAGGCGGGTGCGCTCGTCGGCAAGCACCGCGCGCACGGCATCCACCAGCGCTTGCCTTCCAAAACGCCCGGCAAGCGCTGCCCCTTCCGGCGAACTGACCATCCGGTCCACCGACGGCAACGATGCGCGAGCGCCGCGTGTCATGGCCTGGAACTCAATCGGACTTCGCGCCCGAATCCCTGATGACTTTGCCCCACTTCGCCGTCTCGGACCGGATGTAGGCGCCGAAATCCTCCGCCGAACTGCTCAGCAGTTCCGCGCCCAGCGTCACAAAGCGATCCGTGACTTCGCGCTGGCTGAGGATGCGCACGACTTGCGCGTTCAGCTTCGCTACGATTTCCTTCGGCGTGCCAGCCGGTGCGAGGAGGCCGGCCCACCCGACGGTTTCGAATCCCGGATAGCCGGATTCCGCAACGGTCACGAGATCCGGCGCGGCCAGCGAGCGCTGCGCGCTTCCCACCGCAAGCACTTTGAGCCGGCCGCTTTTCACGTGCGGCATGATGAGCGGCCCGGTTTCGAACATCAGCCCGATCTGCCCGGCGAGCAGGTCGGTGACGGCCGGCGGGGAGCCTTTGTAGGGTACGTGCACGATGTCCACGCCAGCGACGCTTTTGAACAACTCAGCCGAGAGGTGATTGCTCGCGCCATTGCCGGCCGAGCCGAAATTGAGCTTGCCCGGATTTGCTTTCAGGTACCCGACGAGTTCCTTGACCGACCCGGCGGGCACGGAAGGATGGACGACAACGAAGAACGGCACCTTCAGCGCAAGCGAGATCGGCACGAAATCCTTGATCGGGTCATAGGGCAGCTTTGCATACATGCCCGGGTTCACCGCGAGGCTGCCGGAGGACCCCATGAAAAGCGTATAGCCGTCATTGGGCGACTTGGCCGCCGCCTCGGAGCCGATGATGCTGGCCGCGCCGGGCCGGTTCTCGACGAAGAACTGTTGACCGAGGTTGTCCGAAAGCTTCTGCGCGATCGCGCGTGCCGCCTGGTCGGTCGCCTGTCCCGGCGGGAATGCAACAATCACTTTGACCGGCCGGTTGGGATAGCCGGCCTGCGCCCATGCAAGACCCTGGATACCGAACGGGACAATACTGGCTGCAACGCAGGCTGCAGCAAGCTTCGAACAGAAATGACGCATGCGGCTTGCTCCTCGGGACGCGAGTCGATTGTGCCACGCCCTACCCCTTGCGCGGACGCCGGTTTCGCTGCGAACTGGTGGTTCCCACCTCGCGCCGCAGGACCTAGACTGCCCCCCATGAACAGGATTCTCAACGGCGTGGTGGTGCTCGACCTGACGCGGTTCTTTTCCGGTCCGCAATGCACCTTGTTTCTGGCCGGAATGGGGGCCGAAGTCATCAAGATCGACGACCCGAAGGGCGGCGACCCCACCGCGTTCGCGCCGCCGTTCGACGGTCCCGCAGGCATCTCGTTCGAGAAAAAGTCACCGAAGGATATGGGCCTCGCCTACCTCAAGCGCGCGCGCGGCAAGAAATCGGTCACCCTCGACCTGAAGTCCACCGAGGGCCTGGAGATTTTTTTCCGGATGGTCGCAAAAGCGGACGTCGTCGTCGAAAACTTCCGCGCCGGCGTGGCAAGCCGGCTCGGCATCGACTACCCCGCGCTCGCCGCGGCCAACCCCGCAATCATCTATT
>JANMXB010000412.1:0-2096 GCA_031380765.1 Pseudomonadota bacterium
GGTGCTTGGCCATTCGCAGTGCGGCGCGATCCTCGCCACGCTGGAGGAGCTCGGCCGCCCGAAGTCTGACCAGTCGCGCAACCTGCGCTCGATCGTCGACCGCATCCGCCCCGCCGTTGAGGCGCTCGTCGAGTCCGCGCCGTCAGGCGGGCACGACGCGCTCGTGCACCAGGCAGTGCGGGCCAACATCCGTGTTTCGGCCAACCAGCTCAGGCACGGCTCGGACCTGCTCGAGCAGGCGATCCAGAAAAACGACTTGGTCATCGTCGGCGCCGAGTATTCGCTCGAGACCGGGGTGGTGGATTTTTTCGACGGCGTGCCGGCAACATAAATCGAACGGCTCGCGATGCAGATCCGCCGATACGCCACCTCGGACGAGCTCTCCCTCGTCGCCCTCTGGCATGCGTGCGGCCTCGTGCGCTCGTGGAACGATCCGCGCAAGGACATCCAGCGAAAGCTCACGGTCCAGCCCGAGCTGTTCCTGGTCGGGACGATCGGGGAAAACCTGGTCGCGTCCGTGATGGCCGGATTCGACGGGCATCGGGGCTGGGTCAACTACCTCGCCGTGGATCCGGCTCACCGGAAAGCGGGCCTGGGCCGGGAGCTGATGGAAAAGGTCGAGCACGAGCTGAAAGCCATGGGCTGCCCCAAGCTCAACCTGCAGGTGCGCACCTCCAACCACGAAGTCCTCGCCTTCTACCGCAGGCTTGGCTACCTGCAGGACGACGCGGTCAGCCTGGGCAAGCGGCTGATCCCGGATGCCCCAGCCTAGCCCTTCAGGTGCGCGTCCCGCCGCTGGTACAGCTCCTCGTCCGCGTAGCCCATCGCCTCCGGCCGGCCTTTGCCCAGCATGACCTGGAAGTAGACCGGCTCGAGGCTGTCGTTGATGTAGCCGTGGATCACGCCCGGCGGGCATGCGATGCATTCCCACGGTCCCAGGCGGATGTCGATGCGGCGGCCGGATTCGTCCTGCACGAACGCAGTAAGGTAGCCCTGCAGCACGAAAAAGATCTCCTCGACCTCATGCGTGTGCGCGGCGTTGCCCTGCCCCGGCTCGACGTACATGATGGAGAGCGTAAAGGCGCGCGGCGGAATCGCTGCCGTATCGCCGTGCTTGCCCGAGCCGCCCGCGCCGATGAAGCGGTGTTGCGCGCGCTTGAACCCCTCGAGCTTCGCGTCCTCGAATGCGGCCCAGTCGGCCTTGCGGTCGCGGAACCGCGCCACGTATTTCTGCGCGATCTCGTCGAGTGACAACGCCGCGACTTCCGCGGGCATGGGGTGGCGTGCAACGGTCATGATTCCGTCTCCTGATTCGTGTGCGCCGGGACTTTGCGCGCCGGCAGGATGCCCAGCTCGGTCACGCGCTCCTGCGTGTAGAGGTCGTTCCAGTTGGTCCACGCAATGTCGGTCACCTTGTACGGGTCGTAGCCGCGCTCGGGGATCGCCATGCGTTTTCCCGCGATGTGCACGTGCCGGATGCTCGAGCGGTCCTGCAGGATGGCCACGTCCTCCAGCGGCGAGCCCGCCACCGCGATGAAATCGGCAGCGCGCCCGGCTTCGAGCACGCCGAGGTTTTCGCCCTTCGCCATGAAGCCCGCGGTGACCGAGGTCGCGGCGCGCAGCGCCTCGGCCGGCGTAAAGCCCAGGTCGTTCACGAAGATCTCGATCTCGCGCGCATGCCATTCGCCGTAGGGCGTGACCGCGAAGCCCGAGTCGGTGCCGGTCATCATCGGGATGCCCGCCTTCTTCGCCTTGCGCAGGTTGGCGCACGCGGTCTCGTATTCGCGCTGCACGTCGCCAATGCGGCCCTTGAGGTACGCCGGCTCGGTGGGGCGCGTGAAGTCGACGATATTGCGCGGGAAAGTCAGGGTCGGGCCAATGGCGCTGCCGGATTCCAGCATCGCGTCGATGCACTCGTCGTCGAGGTAGTAAGCATGAAATATGAGATCAACGCCCGCACGCGCCGCATACAGCGTCGCCTCCCTGCCCCGCGCATGCACCACGACCTTGCGGCCCTGGCGGTGCGACTCGGTGACGATGTCGGCAATTTCTTCCTGCGTGAAGGCGGCGATGAATTCCCCGTCGGGCCGGCGCTG
>JANMXB010000084.1:0-2602 GCA_031380765.1 Pseudomonadota bacterium
CGAGTTCGAGCCTTTCGTCGTGCGCGACACCCAGCACTGGGCCGAGCTCGTGCGGCGCTCCGGCGCGCGCGTCGATTGAGGCCACGGCGATGACGTTAGCCTCGCGTGTCGTTTTCGCCGCGCTTTGCTGTCTCGCCGCAAATTTCGCTTGCGCGCAGTCGTGGCCGTCCAGACCGGTCAAGCTCATCGTGGCGTACCCGCCCGGCGGCGGCGCCGATATCGGCGCGCGCCTGCTGGTCGACCCCTTGACGAAGGCCTTTGGCCAGCCGGTGCTGGTCGAAAACCGCGCGGGTGCCGGCGGGACGATCGGCACGCTGTCGGTGGTGCGCGCGGATCCCGATGGGTACACGCTGCTCTTTGCCGCGTCTTCCGAGATATCCATTGCGCCGGTGACGGTCAAGGCGCTTGCCTATGACCCGGAAAAAGACCTCCAGCCGATCACGATGCTCGGCAAGTGGCCGCATGTGCTCGTGGCCTATCCGGGATTTCCGCCAAACACGCTCCCCGAACTCGTCGCCTACGTAAAAGCGAGTCCGCGCAAGGTGAGCTACTCGTCGTTCGGCAACAACACCGCCAACCATTTG
Organism: Pseudomonadota bacterium; assembly: GCA_031380765.1. Lineage (GTDB taxonomy): Bacteria > Pseudomonadota > Gammaproteobacteria > Burkholderiales > SG8-39 > SZAS-79. The sequence goes on from JANMXB010000084.1 coordinate 585, forward strand.
ACCGGCGAGCTGTTCAAAGCCTTGGCCGGCATCGATTCGCTGCACGTTCCGTACAAAGGCAGCGGGCCGTCGATCGCCGACCTGATGGGCGGCCAGGTGCAGTACACGTTCGATTCCCCCGGCGTCGTTCTGAATCTCGTGAAGTCCGGCAAGCTGAAGGCGATTGCGGTGACCGGATCGCAACGGCTGCCGAACGCGAGCACGATTCCCGCGATGGCGGAGTCGGGTTACGGCGCCGTCATCGGTGGCGCGTGGGTAGGACTGCTTGCGCCTGCCAGAACGCCGAGGGCGATCGTCGATCGCGTCCACGCGGAAGTCGCCGCGGCGCTGCACACCGCCGAGATGCGCGCGGCCCTCGAAGCGCGCAGTATCCAGCCCGTAGGAGATACGCCCGAGGAATTCGGGCGCTTCATCCAGGCGGAAACCGCCAAGTGGCGCGAGGCCGTTCCGCGGATCGGCATCAGCCCGGAGTGACGGAGCGGGTCAGCCTCTGGCCAGGGAGGCCACCGCCTGCTGCACGCCGTCCTTGCCGAAAGGAATGCCCTGTACCGTCATTGCAGCCTCGACCCCGGCGAGGGCACCGAGAATCATCGGCGCATTCAGGTCGCCCAGGTGGCCAATGCGAAACGCTTTTCCGGTTTGCGGACCCAGCCCGCCTGCAACAGCAACCTGGAAGCGCTCGCGTGCGACGGTGCGCATCGCTTCTGGATCGAAGCCCGCCCGCAGCTCGATGGTGGTGACCGAAACCGAGCGGGCCGCGGGAACGCGGCAATGAAACAGCACGGCTTCCTTGCTGCTCCAGCATTCGACCGCGGCATGCACCGCGCGGGAAAGCAGCGCGTGGCGCGCGATGACCTGGTCCAGGCCTTCGAGAAACAGAAGGTCGAGTGCCGCCTCGATCCCGAACAACAGATTTTGCGGCGGCGTGCCGCAGAACTTGTTGTAGCTGAACGCGGCCTGCCGGCGCTTCCAGTCCCAGTAAAAGCGGGGCGAGGGGTTTTTTGCGGCTATCTCGCTCGCACGGGCGTCCACGGCGACAAACCCCAGGCCCGGTGGCGACATCAGCCCCTTCTGTGAGGCGCCGACCGCAACGTTCACGCCCAGCTCGTCCATCGCAAACGGCGCGGCCCCGAGCGAAGCGACCACGTCGACCACGAACAAAGCAGGATGGCCCGATGCGTCGATCGCCGAGCGAAGGGTGCGCAAATCGTTCGTCGTGCTGCTCGCGGTATCGGTGTGCACGGCGAAGACCGCGACAATCTCGCGCTTGGTGTCCGCGCGCAGGGCTTTTTCGACGTCATTGGGGTCGACGGGATAGCCCTCGCGGAACGGCGTGCGGATCACGTGGCGCCCCGATGCTTCGGCCTGTATCGCCCACGACTCGGAGAAATGCCCCGTGCCGGGAATGAGCACGGTCTGGCCGGGCGCGATCAGGTTCTCGATCGTCGCTTCCCACGCGCCGTGGCCATTGGAAGCGAACATGAAGATCTCGGCCCTGGTCGTACGGAGCAACCGCTTGATGCCCGTTTCTATCGCTTCGATCGTTTCGCCCAGGCGCGGGTCGCCATGGTCCAGCGGCTGGCGATGCATGGCGTTGAGCACTTCGGCGGGCACGTGCGTGGGGCCGGGGGAGTGGAGGGAGCGGTTGCCGGGGATGCGGATCATGGATGATAGATGTCAGTAAATTGGCTGGAGAATGGCTTTGGAGATGGAGCTTGTTGGCATAAATGTCAGTAGCTGTGGACGTCTCTATCTGCCGCGGTAACCTGCTTCCCGCTGGTGACGCACCGCCGCCACGCGAACCAGACCTTCAGCCGGCGAATACTCGTAGAGCGCAATGTACCCGGTGTCACAAGCTCCGGCGGGATCGACTGTCGGGATCGGCCAGTGTTGCCCTGCCCTTTGATAGTCGCTATTCTCGATGATATCGCGCCGCCTCGTTGCATGAGGAGTGAGGCGGGTTCTTGCAGTCACCCGGGGAGGTGTCGGACCATGAAGAAAGCACAGGCTGTTTCCGC
>JANMXB010000424.1:0-7343 GCA_031380765.1 Pseudomonadota bacterium
CCCCCTGCTGCGGCTGAATGGAATCGCCGCTAAGGTAGGTTACTTTGCCGGGCAGGCCGCCGTAGATGCTGTAATCGTAGGCGGCAATCTTCACCACAGCGGCCTGCCCTACCGAAACGAACGCGATGTCGCCGGGCCGGATCTTCACCTCGGCGAGCAAGGTTTCGTCCACCGGAACGATCTCGGCCAGCGCAGAGCCGGGCTGCACTACGCCCCCCGGCGTCTTGTTGGGGATGACCTTGACGACCCCCTTGACCGGGGAGCGCACCTCCGCCCGGGAGACGCGGTCCCGCAGGGTGAGCACGCCCTCTTCCAGCTTCGCCAGCTTTGCCTTGGCTTCGGAGAGTTCCGCTCCGGCTTGGCTGCGAAAGGCGAGTTCGACGTCCTGCATTTTCCTTTGCGCCTCCAAAATCGCGGCCTGGACCCTCGGAATGGCAAGCTTTGCGCCGTCGAGCTCGGTCCTGAGACGGGCCGACTCGCGCTCGAGGCGCAGCAGTTCGACCTCGGACACGACGCCCTCCTTGAGCAGCGGCGCCGTCATTGCGATCTCCTTCTGCAGGAAACCGAATCCCTCGTTCAGGCGTTCGGCGCGGCCGCGCAATTCCACCAGCTCCTGCAAGCGCTGCGCCAACTGTTCGCGCAGGATTCCGATCTTGTTGGCCAGATCGAGCTGGCGGGCTTGATGGAGCGTCGCTTCATTTTCGGCGAGCACCGGCGCCAGTTTCCTTATCTCACCCGGCATCGCGAAGCGGGCACCCTGCGATTCCGCGCTCAGGCGAACGATTTTCGTGTTGAGGGCGAGCAATTCCTGCTGGTTGCCCTGGAATTCCGAAACGAATCGGGTCGGGTCGATGCGGAAAAGCACCTGGTCCTTTTGCACCAGATCGCCTTCGCGTACCAGGATCCGGGAGACAATGCCGCCCTCCAGGTTCTGGACGAATTGGGTCTGGCTCGAAGTGATGATCCTGCCTTCGCCGCGGGTTACCTCGTCGATCCTCGCGAGCGCAGCCCACAGCAACGCCGAGGCAAAAAAGGCTGCGATGGCAATGAGCAGGAGATGCGCCGCGGGACGCAGCCCGCGATCCTCGACGGCGAGCTCGTGCTCCGTCCAGGGCCGTGGCAGAAAGGGCGCCGCAGCCGGCGGTTTGACGCCGGTGTCCGATACGGGGATCTTGGCTTTGTCCATATCAGCGGGCGACGGGAACCTTGCCGGCAGCCAGCGCTGCAAGCACCTTGTCCTTCGCGCCGAACGCCACGACGCGGCCGCCGTCCACCACGAGCAGGGTGTCGACAAGCGTCAGCAGCGACTCGCGGTGCGTAATCACCAGCAGCGTCCTGTCGCCGAGCTCGCGCAGCAGCCGGATCTTGAATCGCTCCTCCGAGGACTGGTCCATGGAATGCGTCGGCTCGTCGAGCACTAGAATCGGCGCATCCGTTACCAGGGCTCGCGCCAGCGCTATCGCCTGGCGCTGGCCGCCGGATAGGGCTTCGCCGCGCTCTCCGACCGGCAGGTCGAAACCCAGTGGATGGCGCAGGAGGTGCTCGTCCACGCCTGCGATCGAGGCCGCGCGCAGCATCGCAGCATCGTCTATGCCCGTTGTACCGAGCATCAGATTCTCGCGTACGGTGCCGGAAAACAGCACGATGTTCTGCGGTATGTAGCCGCAATTGCGCCGCAGGTCGACCGGGTCGATCTGCCGCGAATCGGTGCCGTCCACGAGAATCGCGCCGCTTGCCGGCTGGTACAGCGCGACAAGCAGCTTGGCGATCGTGCTCTTTCCGGACCCGACGCGGCCGATGATGCCCACGCGCGCCCCGGCGCGAATGGTGAAGGATGCGCCGGCGAGCGCGTCGGTCTGCTGGCCAGGGTAGCGGAACACGACCTCGCGGAACTCAATGTCGCCCGCGAGCCGGGGGCGGTGCACGAATGCACGCTCGCGCGCCCGTTCCAGCGGCGCCTCCATGATCCTGTTCAGGGCCCCGAGCGCGCTCATCGCCTGGTGATAGCGGATAAACAGGCCGGCTATCTGGGTCAGCGGCGCCAGCGCGCGGCTGGCGATGATGGTGCAGGCAATCAGCGCACCGGTTGTGATCTGCGCGTCGCCGACCAGATACACGCCTACGGCCAGGACGCCCACGGCGACGCTCATTTGCACCCACACCGAGAAATTGACCGCGAACGCGGACAGGAGCCTCGATATCAGACCTTCGCTTGCGGCGTATCCGACCGCACCTTCCCACTTGCGCTGCAGGTGGGACGCGGCACCGAGCGTCTTTACGGCTTCGATCGCGCCGAGCGTCTCGATCAGGATGGCCTGCTTCGCCTCGGTGGCCCGGTAAATCCGGCGTACGCGCTCGCGCAGGGGAAGCTGGATCGCGAGCCCCGCCACAACCACGAGCGGAATCGCGGCAAGCGGCACGGCCGCCATCGCAAGACCCCCGATGAGCCAGATTACCGCGATGAACAACAACAGGAACGGCAGGTCGATGAGGGTCGTCAGCGTCGCAGAGGTGAAGAATTCGCGCAGCGACTCGAACTCGCGCAGGTTATTGGCGAGCGCGCCTACGCTCTGCTGTCCGGCGTCCAGGCGAATGTTCATCAACTGATCGAAGAGCGTCGACGACAGCGCTACGTCGGCACGCTTGCCCGCCACGTCGATAAAATAGCCGCGGAGCGTTTTCAGCAGCAGGTCGAAAAGGTACATCAGCAGCACACCGATGGCGAGAACCCAGAAGGTCTCGAAGGCCTTGTTCGGCACCACGCGGTCGTAGACGTTCATGAAAAACAGCGGCGACAGCACGGTGAAGATGTTGATCAGCACGCTTGCCGCCGCGACCTCGGCGTAGATCGGCCAGGATCGCGCGAGCGTTCCCCAGAACCAGTGGTGCGCCATGGCCTGGGGCTCGCTCGCCGGGCCTGCCTGGAAACGCGGCGCGCGGCCCAGAAAGATGGCGCTTCCCGCATAAGCCGCCAGCAGCTCGCCGCGCAGGATGGTTTTCTGCCTTTCGGGCGCCGCGCTCGTGATGATGTCCGCGCTGTCCGCGTTCGTTGCGATCAGCACGCAGGCGTCGCCATCCTTCAGGAGAAGCAGCGCAGGCAAGGCGAGCCGCGGGATCCGCGCGAGCGCCGCGCGCTTGAATGTGGCTGTCAATCCAGCGCGTTCGGCCGCCCGTACGCACAGCGCCGGCGTGAGGCGGCCATCTTCAAGCGGAAGGCCCGCCACAAGGGCGTCGACGGAAACCGGCATGCCGAGCTGGCGCGCCGCCGCAGCGAGGCAGACGGCCAGTGCGTCGGTCGGTGCGGACGACGCGAGCTCGCTCGCGCTGAGCTCGAGCGAGCCGGAGCTCATTTCGGCGCCATCCTGCTCTCGCCTTGTATCGCGTCCGGAAGCCGGATGCCGAGCTGCTCCAGCATACGACCCATCGCCGCGAGTACCCGGTACGCCCCGGTCGCGACGCCAATGTCGCCGTTAACATGACCGCTGCGCGCGTTGTAGAGCTCGTTCTCGGCATTCAGGACATCGAGCAAACTGCGCTGGCCAAGCGTGAACTGGCTTCGATAAGCCTCCACGACCTCGGCGCTCGCTTCGGCGTAGCGCTGCAGATCGGGCAGTCGGACACGCTCGCTCTCGAGTCCTTCCCAGGCCTGCCGCACGTCGCGTTCCAGGTCGTTCTGCGCACGGGCGACAAGGTCGCCGGCCTGATCGCGCCGGGCCTCCGCCTCGCGCACGCGCGCCGCGTCGGCGCCGCCGCGAAACAGGTTGTGGCGCAGCACCAGCATGGCCGTGCGGTCGCCATTCAGGCCACGCAGGCCGTCGAGATCGCGATTGTGCGTCGCTCCCAGCTCCAATGTCGCGCGCGGCGCGTACCGGGATTGCGCGAAGTTGCGGTCCGCGACCGAGGCTTCGACCTCGAGTTTCGCGGCGCGGATGGCTGGATGCGTGGCGAGCGCCAGGTCGACCGCGGCCTGCGCGGTCGAGGGAAGGGACGCAACCGGCGTGGCTTCTCCGGCGAGGGCATCGGCGGCTTGCCCGGTTTGGTTGCGATAGCCCGCCTCCGCCTGCTTGAGAAGGCCGCGCAGCTGCGCGAGGGTGGATTGCGCAAGCGCGACCCGCGCCGCGGTCTGGCGATCGTCCGAGCGCCGGCCGATGCCGCTGTCGGATCTGCGCACCATCTGCTTGAGTGTGTTCTGGTGTACCGCGAGGTTCTGCTCGGCCAGCGCGACCAGTGCGCGCAGGCGCAGAACCTCGAAAAACACCTGGGCGGTGCGGCCGGCGACCGTTTCGGCCGTGGCGCCGAATTGCGCATAAGCGGCTTCGGCACGGGCTTCCTGGCGTCTAAGCTCGCTCGACGCCGCACCGCCGTCGAACAACAGCTGGGACACGGTGATACCGGCCTCGGAGCGCGAGAGCGTCGGAGGCGGACCGAGCGGCCGCGTGATCGGGCTGTCCGTGCGCTCCCGGCCGCGCGCCAGGTTCGCGTCGATCGAAGGCAGGAATTGCGCGCGGGCCTGCGTCACGGTTTGCGCCACGGCGCGCCAGCTCGACAGCGCGGCGCGCACCTCCGGATTCCAGGCAATCGAACTTTCAACGGCTTGCGCGAGGGTTTCCGAGCGGGACGCGCACGGAAGCAAAAGGGCGGCAGCCGCTCCGGCAATACACGCAGTGGCGAATGTCGCCTGCATCGATGCTCCGTCATTGAGGTATTTGGCACAATCCGCGACCGTGCCGGCCATCCTGCACAATTCGAGCCGTCTTTGTCAAAAAAAGCGGGGGCGACTCTCGTCGCCCCCGCCACTATCGAAGGCCTTTTTTACAGTCGCCTAGACGAGGCCGATCGAGGCCGTATCGCTCGCGGAGAGAATGGTGTTGGTAAGCGTTACAAGGGTGACATACCCGTTAGCGCCGCCGTTGCTGTCGACTTGCACTATGGTGCCGCCCGCGCCGTCGCCGATCAGGCGCAAATAGCCTCCGGTGAACGCATTCAACCCGGTACAGCCGCTGAAGCTGGCCAAAAGATCGCGCAGCGCGAGCACGTCGGAGGAAGCTCCGGATATGGTGAAATCCGTAATCTTTTCGCCGCCAGTGCCGCGATCCGAGAGCACGTTGTAGTCGAACGCATCGTGGCCGCTCCCGCCAGTGAGGATGTCGTTGCCGCCGTTGCCGTCGAGAACGTCATCGCCGGCGTCGCCGCTCAGTGTGTCGTTTCCTTCGTCGCCCTTGAGCATGTCGTTTCCATCCCCGCCGCCGAGGACGTCGTCGCCGGACCCGCCGCTCAGCTTGTCGTTGCCCGAGTCGCCGCGGAGTTCGTCGTTGCCCGTGCCGCCGGTGAGGGAGTCGTCGCCCGCCCCGCCGCTCAGCTTGTCGTTGCCCGAGCCGCCTTCGATGGAGTCAAACAAGCCGCCGCCGGCTATGGTGTCGTTTCCGTCGCCGGCATTAAAAACATTGTTTGGATCGTAGCCTGCGGCGGTGGCCGCGCTCCTATCGTTGGGAAGCCGGACGAGATCGTCGCCGCTGAGAGCGTTGTACTGCGTGCCGTCGACGTAACTTCCGGCCGTCACCAAGTTGAAATCAACCTTGTCGACGTGAGAGGTAAACAGCGGCTGGGCGTCACTGGCGCCATGAATGACGATCGTCACGGTTGCACTGGCAGATCCGTCCAGGGAGGCCACCGCGAAGCTGTCGGTCAGCTGCTGGCCGTCATTCAAGGCCTGGACGGCCGCATTGCCGTTGTCGAGCGTGTAGGTCCAGTGTCCCGCCGCATCTACCGCATAAGTGCCGAGCCCGCCCACGCTGGCGCCTGAACCCACTTGTGCGGCGCCCTGGCCGTCGTCAACGTCGGTCACCAGTACGTCGCCGGACGCGACCGGCGTGCCGGCGCCGACCGCACCGGCTTCGGTGACGCTGCCGGCGGTGCTGCCTGTAATCGAGGCGGTGTCGTTGACGCCGTTGATCGTCACGACCACGACCTGGCTCGCGGTGCCATCGGCGCTCGCGACCGCAAAGCTGTCGGTGTCGCTCGCGCCGGCGGCCAGGTGCTGGGCCGCGGCGTTGTTCACCGTGTAAGCCCAGTGTCCGTCGGCGTCGACCGACCAGCTGCCCTTGGCCGACGCGCCGCCCGCCGCCTGCGTGTGCGCCTGGCCGTCATCGACGTCGCTCACCGCGAGTGAGCCGGTGATCGCCGCGGCCGCATCCTCCGAGGCCGACCCGGAGGCTTGGCCGGTAATCGATGCTGTGTCGTTGACGCCAGTGATCGTGATGGTGACCACCTGGGTAGCGCTGCCGTCGAGGCTCTTTACTTCAAAGGACTCGGTGGCCGATGCCCCTTGGGCCAGATGCTGGAACGCCGCGTTGTTGAGCACGTAGCTCCAATGCCCGTCCCCGTCGACCGAATATTGGCTGCCCGACGCCGTCGTGCCGTTCGCGCTCGCGGTATGCGCCTCCCCGTGGTCGGCATCGCTGACCGACAGCGTTCCGATGACTGCCGAGGTGGCGTCTTCGTTCGTGCTGCCGCTCGAATTTCCACTGATCGACGCCTGATCGTTCACGCCGGCGATACGCACCGTCACCGTAGCCCAGCTCAGGGTGCCATTGCCAAGCTGAATGGCGTAGATGAACGAGTCCTCGAAAAACTCGCCGGCCCGCACGCTTTGCAGCTGGCACGCAAGCGCACTCGCGTCGTAATGGACCATGCCGTTTACGATCGCGATGCTGGCGCCCTTGGCGCTGTGTTCAGCGGCCCCGGCCACATCCTTCGTCAGCAGGTCATTTATGTTGTCGCCGTTGTCGATGGAGTAGAGTTTTTTCGCATTGCCGCCGAGGTCGTTGGCCATGACGTCGATATTCATGACCCCGCCGCCGATTGCGGTGCCCAGGACCCCATCGTCCTTTGCCTGCGGGGTCTTGGTAAATGAAACTGTGGAAATCGCCATAGTGTGCTCGCTCCAGTTCTTGATCATGGGCATGGGCGGCAGAAACACTTCCCCCCCGGGCTCCACGCGATACTAAGCGGATTACAGATTTCGTGATTGATCCGGGTGTACTTCTACATCAATGACATTTGTCATGCCAAAATAAAGGATGATATGACAAATGTCATGGGGTGATCGCTCCGAGGCCAGGATGCAAGGGCGAACGCGCAAGCCCATTGCGCTGCGCATAGAGGTAGAGCCCAAGGCGGTTCGGTACCCCGAGCTTGTCGTAGATCCGCGAAAGGTGATTGCGCAACGTGTGCTCGCCAATGCGCAGCGTCTCGGCAAGCCGTCTGTTGTCGGCGCCGGGATCGTTCGCCAGTTGCTCGACGATTTCACGTTCGCGCACAGTCAGCGAGGCGATCTTGCGCGC
>JANMXB010000171.1:0-2873 GCA_031380765.1 Pseudomonadota bacterium
ACACGGATAGGGCTTGATGCGGATCTCCCTGGCGACAAGGTTCCACGGACTGCCGAAGGTCCCGGCGATCTGGTGCTCGTCGTACTCGCCCGCTGTCGCAAAGAGTCGCAGCACCCCGAATTCCCCTCCGAGACCGTCGAGGGCGCCGGTCAGGCCGAATTGCGCCAAGGTGGCAGCGAGGATGCCATTCGACGCCGCAATCCCGGCGTGGAGGGGCTTGGCCATCGTGCCAAGGTTCTCGCGCACGCCGCTCGCTTTCGAGGCGGCAATGCCGAACGCCATCTGCGTCTGCCACGCGTCGAGCTTGAGGAGCTTCGCAGCCGCGGCAGCGGCCCCGAAAGTGCCGAACACGGCATTCGAATGCCAGCCATGCGCGGAATGCTTTTCTGTGATGCCGCCCTGGAGCTTCGATTGCACCTCGAAGCCCGCAATGTAGGCTTCGAGCACTTCGCGCCCCGTCGAGCGTTGGGACTCGCCGAGCGCGAGCAGGACCGGCAGCAACGGCAAGGGCGGGTCGAAGTCCAGCGCATGGCCGATCGTGCCGTTCGCGCGCGCAGCCGTGGCGGGCGAAGTCCTGAAGCCGCCGCCGATCACGCCGGCGGAGGGTGTACCGCCCTCGGCGCGTGCCCAGCGCGTTAGGATCCGGGCAGCTTCGGTTTGGGTGCCGGCGATTGACGTGCCGAGCGCGTCGACGATGCCGCCCTTGACGATCTCAACCGCGTGCGCGGGCACATCCTCCAGTCGGAGGCGGGAGACAAACTGCGCGACTGTTTCGCTCGTATTCACATTCCGGCTCGAAGTGCGTGGTACACAATACCCGTGGCGGCATTGCGCGGCATCAAAGTATGCACGGCCCGCGCGGCCGCGGAGTTGCAACCTTTCTGGAGAAAACAATGCTGCCTCGGTACCTAAATCTGCTTTGCGGAATCGTCGCGCCCGGCTGCTTTTGCGTTTTGATCGCGTCCGCCGGCGCCCAGGACTTCCCAGCGCGCCCGGTGCGCATTGTGGTCCCGCAGGCCCCCGGCGGCGGCACCGACATTTTCGCGCGCGCGGTCGGCCAGCGCCTGAGCGCGCGCTGGGGCCAGCCGGTGGTGATCGACAATCGCGCAGGCGCGGCCGGGACGCTTGGCACCGACCTTGTCGCGAAATCCCCTGCGGACGGCTATACGCTCCTCGTCACCTACGCCGGCTCCCAGGCGATCAACCAAAGCCTCTATGCGAAGCTGCCGTTCGATTCGATCAAGGATTTCCAGACCGTTGCCACGATAGCGGTTTCGCCGTTCTTCGTGGTCGTGCAGCGCAATGCCCCGGCGAAGGACTTGCGCGAATTTCTCGCGCTCGCGCGCGCGAAACCAGGTTCCATCAGCTTCGCGTCTTCCGGGAATGCTTCGGTTCCCCACCTGATCGGCGAAATGCTCATGCATGAGACCGGCGTGCGCCTGCTGCACGTGCCGTACAAAGGGATCGCACAGGCGCTCACCGATGTTCTCGGCGGCCAGGTCGATTCGGCCATCACGAGCGTGCCGTCGGCGATTCAGCATGTCAACAATGCAAGCATGCGGGCGCTGGCGGTCACGAGTTCCAAACGCGTCTCGGTGGCGCCTTCCGTCCCGACCGTCGCGGAATCCGGCATCCCGAACTTCGAGGTCAATCCGTGGTGGGGCATTCTCGCGCCGGCCGGAACGGACATGAAGATCGTGCGCAAGATCAACGCCGACATGGCGGAATTGCTGAAGTCTGCGGAGGCGCAGGCCTTTTTCCGCACGCAGGGAGCGGAAACATTCGTGACCACGCCAGAGGAGTTCCTGAAGATTCTTGTGGCCGACGTGGAGAAGTGGGCCAGAGTGGTCAAGGCTTCCGGCGCGCGCATCGACTGAGCTGGCGCAGGTCTGAGGGGGGGGCGGAGCCCTCTCTTCTCGTCTTGTCACGAATCCACAAACGGCCCGATATTCGCGCGCGCAAAAGCGGGCCGCGCCTGGATCGACGCCCACCATTCGGTGACGCGGGGATGGTGCGTAGGCGTCATCTGGCCGGGCGCGATCTCTTCGTCGATGCGCTTCACGAACGGCACCACGGCGATGTCGGCGATCGTGTAGCGGGCGCCCGCGAGCCAGGCGGTTTCCCTCAACGCGGCTTCCATGCGCCCGAGCAACTCGACCAGCTTGGCGCGCGCCCCGGCGCGCTCCTCCTCGGTGTAAGGCCGGCGCGCGACGCGACGCCAGGCCTCCTGCCTTTCCTTGCTGGGGATTTTCTTCAGGTGCTCCTCGAGCTCCGCATCGGTCCATTTCTCCGCCACCTTCTGCAGGTCATGGCGCCAGTTGAAGATGATCAGGTTGTGGATGCGCTCGTCGACGTGGCGGATCCAGTTGCGCATCGTGGCGCGGTCGTAGGCGCTGTCCGGGCGAAGCGGCGGCTCGGGAAACACCTCGTCGAGGTACTCGCAGATCGTCCCGCTCTCGTAAAGCGGGCGGCCGTCGTGGATCAGCGCGGGGATCACTCCGTTGGGATTGATCTTCAGGTACTCGGGCGAATGGTGCTCCAGCTTCGCCAGGTCGACGACGTGGCCTTCGTAGGCGAGGCCTTTTTCCTCGAGGCAGAGGCGGACGCGGCGCGAGGCGCTGGACCGCCAGGCGTGGTGGAGGATCAGCATGGGGAGATTCCTTGACCTGAGAAGGACGACCTTATTCGAGGAAACCAGCCAGTCTGGGCAGCCACAGGCTGATGCTCGGGAACCAGATGCACAGCAGCAACCCCACCACCTGCAGCGCGACGAACGGGTACATGGCGCTGAACACGTCCTTCATGGTCACGCCGGGCGGCACGGTGCCCTTCATGTAGAACAGCGTCGCGCCGAAGGGTGGCGTCATAAATGC
>JANMXB010000258.1:0-4442 GCA_031380765.1 Pseudomonadota bacterium
CCCTGCTGGTGCCAATGCTGATGCTATTCGGGGTCGATCCAGGGTGGCGGCTCCTTGCCCTTTTTCCGCTCACGCTCCTTACGATGGTCCTGGCTCTCGGCCTGGGGTTGTGTTTTGCTTCGCTGCACGTGCGCTACAGGGACACGGGGATTATCCTGCCGTTCGTGCTCCAATTCGGCCTCTACCTGTCCCCGGTCATCTTTCCGAGCGACCTGGTTCCGTATCCATGGCGCGTGCTGTATTCGCTCAATCCGATCGTCGGCGTGATCGAAGGCTTTCGCTGGGCTTCCTTTCCAAACCAGGAGGTGCACGCTGCGGCGCTCGCGATTTCGGCCGTGGCGGCCGGGCTGTTCCTCTTGCTTGGGTTGCGCTATTTCCGCAGGATGGAACGCGGATTGGTCGACGTGATCTGACCGCTCATGTCAATAGCACTCTCAATAGCCGGGCTCTCAAAGAGCTACAGGATCAGTCACGGAGGCGAGCGCGGCTATCACACGCTGAGGGACGAAATAGCGTCGGCCTTCGGACGGCTGGCGGGCGGCAAAGCCCGCGCACCTGCATCGACCGAGGAATTCTGGGCGGTCCAGGACGTAACCTTCGAAGTAAAGCGCGGCGAGCGCCTGGGAATCATCGGGCGCAATGGTGCGGGCAAATCAACGCTCCTGAAGATGCTCAGCAAGATCGTCGAACCGACCTCCGGCAGGATAGAAATCCACGGGCGGCTTTCCAGCCTCCTCGAGGTCGGCACCGGCTTTCACCCCGAACTCACCGGAAAGGAGAATATTTTCCTTAACGGTACGATTCTCGGAATGACTCGCGCCGAGACGCTGCGCAAGTTCGATGAGATCGTGGAATTCTCCGGCGTCGAGCGTTTCATCGACACGCCGGTCAAGCATTATTCTTCGGGCATGTACATGCGCCTTGCCTTTGCGGTTGCCGCCAACCTGGAACCCGACATCCTCCTGATTGACGAAGTGCTCGCTGTCGGCGATCTCGCATTCCAGCAGAAATGCCTCGGGAAAATAGAATCGATAACGAATGCCGGTCGAACCGTCCTTTTCGTGAGCCACAATCTCGGTTCGATTTCCTCACTTTGCACCTCGGCCGTCTTGATGGAGGCTGGGCGGATTGCGGCCATGGGCGACGTAGCCGAGGTCGTAATGAAGTATTTCCGGGACGGCACGTCGTCGCCTGCTTCGTTCGAATTGGGGAATGGCAGCCGTTCCGTCGGCGATGAGTACGCGCGGCTGCGGGCCGGCAGGATACTGGATAAAAGTGGCGGGCTTTCGATGGAGGTCCATATCTCGGAGAATTTTGCAGTTGAGATGGACTTCGAAATCCTTGATCGGCGTCACGGACCATTCACCCCGAATTTTCATTTCAACACCTCCGACGGAACGGTGGCGTTCGTTTCCGTGGACACCTCTCGCGAAGCGGTGGTCCCCGGCACATACAGGGCACGTTGCGAGATTCCGGGCGGACTTTTAAACGAAGGCACCTACTTCGTAGGGTTTGGATTGACTAGTTTTTCCTCGGGTGTAACAGTGCATTTTTTCGAGCCCGGCGCAGTTTCATTCAATGTCCGGGATCCTATCGAGGGAATCGCGTCGCGCGGCGGCTGGGGTGGAAGCATGCCCGGGAGCGTGCGGCCGAACCTGGCCTGGAATACGGAGAAGATCGCGTGAAGATCGTCATCCGGGATTTCATTATCTGCCTGGCTACAAGGGATACGCCATCAAGGAATATTTCGGGAGTTATTTCCAGCACACGTCCGACGTCACTTTCGCGATCTCCAGAAACAGAACGATGCAAGATCGCGCGAATATGCATTAGATTACCGCTTTGAAAATCATTGAATTTCCACCGCGACCATCTCTCGCCGATCTTGTCGTCAAATAATCTAGGTTGATAGCTATGCGTCATTGCCGATTCTGTCAGTCCCGCCTGTCCGAAACATTCTCGGACCTTGGCATGTCCCCTTTATCGAATTCCTATCTGCAGAAGTCGCAACTGCAGGAAATGGAGCCGTTCTATCCTTTACACGCCTACGTCTGCAGCTCCTGCTTTCTGGTGCAGGTGAGCGAGTCTGAATCTCCTGAGAAGATCTTTTCTGACTACGCATATTTCTCTTCCTACTCCGACAGCTGGCTACGGCATAGCGAGGATTACGCGCGCGAGATGATAAAGCGATGGCAGCTGGGCGCGAGTTCGCGCGTCCTGGAAATCGCGAGCAATGATGGTTATCTGTTGCAGTATTTCAAGCAAGACGGGATCCCCGTCCTTGGCATCGAACCGGCGGCGAACGTTGCTAGAGTCGCGGTTTACAAGGGCATCCCCACCGAGGTCGCTTTTTTTGGCGAGAAGAAAGGCGCGGAACTCGCTGCTGCCGGAAAATCGGCTGACCTGATTGTGGCGAATAATGTCATGGGCCATGTACCGGACATCAACGACTTCGTGAAGGGATTCAAGCTGGCTCTCAAGCCTGCGGGGTGCGTCACGATAGAATTCCCCCATTTGCTGCAGCTCATCAAGCACAACCAGTTCGATACCATTTATCACGAACATTTTTCCTACCTTTCACTCGGATTCGTCTCGCGCTTGTTCGCATCCCATGGGTTGCGCGTGTTCGATGTCGATGAAATCCCGACTCATGGCGGGTCGTTGCGTGTCTACGGTGGCCACTCGGAGGACAGCGCCAAGCCGACGCGCGAAACCGTGTCAGCGCTGCATGAGCAAGAACGCAACCACGGTTTGCAGGATATTTCGAGCTATCGCCGGTTTGCAGCACAGGTCGTGCGCTCGAAATGTGACGTATTGGATTTCTTCGTAGACGCAAAGCGGGCCGGTAAAACCGTGGCAGGGTACGGGGCGCCTGCCAAGGGCAATACCCTGCTTAACTATTGCGGAATCGGGCCCGAGTTCCTGGAATTTACCGTGGATCGCAGCCCTCACAAGCAGGGGCTGTACCTGCCCGGGACGCATATTCCGGTCCTCTCGCCCGAGGCCATTGCAAACGCCAAGCCTGACTTTCTTTTCATCCTGCCATGGAATCTGCGCGAAGAAATTGTCGGGCAGATGTCGCATATCCGATCGTGGGGCGGAAAATTCGTCGTTCCCATTCCAACCGTGGAAATCTTCTAGTGCCCGGCGGGAGCGGCCTGGTGCTCTCTGTCGTCAGCCACGGTCAGCGCGCGCTATTGCTGGGTTTGCTCGACGACCTGCAGCGCCATGTAAAGACGGCTTTCCGGCTGGTTATCACCGAGAACATTCCGGAAGAGCCGGATTTTCCTGTCGAGAAATACGCCTTCTCGATCGACGTCATCCGGAACCGGCAAGCCAAAGGATTCGGGGCAAACCACAATACGGCGCTGGGACTGGCGGGCAGCGGAATTTTCTGCGTGCTCAATCCCGACATACGTCTGCACTCCGACCCTTTCCCGCAACTGCGAATGATGATCTCCGCTCCGGCGATCGGCGTCGTGGCGCCCGTGGTGACCGACCCTGACTTATCAGCGGAAGATCACGCGCGGAATTTTCCGAGCATCTTCACGCTGGTGGCAAAGATGTTCGGACACCGCCCTTGCACCGCTTCGCCTGCGGAGCAATCCGTCTACTTCCCGGATTGGGTTGCGGGTATGTTCATGGTCTTTCGCGCCGAAACCTTGCGGTCGGTGGGCGGGTTCGACGAACGCTACTTCCTCTATTATGAGGACGTAGATCTCTGTGCACGGCTGCGCGATAAATGCCTGGAGGTGGCGGTGTGTACGCAAGTTTCGGTAATCCATTCCGCCCGCCGCGAGAGCCGGAAGAATCTTCGCTTCACCTCGTGGCATCTGCGCAGCGCGTTTAGATTCCTTGCGTCGCGCCCGCTGCTGGCATTGGGCTTACGGACCCGCAGCCGGGCCTGCCTCAAGCCTTGACGACGTTGGCTGCCGGATCCAGAGAAACGCCCGGGTGTCCGCGATCAACCTGGCGTGCTTTCCGATCATTGGGTAGCCGAAGGAATCGTGGTTTGTCGCAAGCAGTATAAAATCATTGAAAGCGACGCTCTCTGGAGTAAAAGGTCACGGTGTTGACCCTATGTGGCCGAAATACTCGGCCGATTCGAAGCGGGCCCCATTGCGATCCTTGTCCGCGAGAATCGGCTCTGTGTCGGCCCTTAGCGGCCAGTCAATGGACAAGCCCCGGTCATTCCAGAGAAGCGTTCTTTCGCAGTCGGGCGAATAGTAGTCGGTTGTCTTATAAAGCACCTCAGCAGCTTCGCTCACGACGAGAAATCCATGCGCGAATCCAGGAGGAATCCAGGCCACTTGCCCGCCCTGCGCAGAAAGCTCGAACCCCACCCATTTTCCGAAAGTTGGAGAGCTCTTTCGCATATCGACTGCGACGTCATAAATCTCGCCAACGACCGCCCACACCAGTTTGCCCTGCGGTTGTCCGAT
>JANMXB010000275.1:0-3137 GCA_031380765.1 Pseudomonadota bacterium
CGCGACGAAGGCATGGCGCTGCTGCGCAAGGCCGTGGCACTGGATACCGAATTCGCAAGTGCGCGCGTAAACCTCGCCATCGCGCTGTACCTCAGCGGAACGCCTGACGAGAGCATCGCGCAGTACCGCGAAGCCTTGCGCTTGGAGCCGGGCAATTCCGCCGCCCGCCTCAATATCCTCATGCCGCTGCTCGAGTCGTGCGACTGGGAGGGTGCCGGCGCCGAAGTTGCTGCGCTCAGGGAAAGGGTCTCGGCTTCTGCCGATGAAGCGGTCCTCGATGGCATCGATCCCTTTCTGTCCTTGCTAGTGCCCCTTTCGCAGGAATTGCGGTTGCGGATCGCCCGCCATCATTCCAGGAAGGCGGCGCTGCGCGTCGCGCAAGGTTCGGCTGTGCGGCGAGCCTCGCGAGCCCCCGACCGTTCGCGCCTTCGCGTCGGCTATGTGTCGAACGGATTCCAGGACGGCGCCACTGCGCATTTGACCGCCGGCCTATTCGAGAGCCATGACCGCAGCCGCTTTGAAACTTTCGCCTACTCGCTCGGCGCCGATGACGGCGGCGAATATCGCGCGCGCCTGGTCACCGCGTTCGATCACTTCACCGATATTCGCCCAATGACTCATCATGCGGCCGCGCAACGGATGGCCGGCGACGGCATCGACATCCTGGTCGATCTCATGGGCTTCCAGGCCGATGCGCGGCCCGAAATAGCCGAGCTGCGTCCCGCGCCGGTCCAGGTGAGTTTCCTCGGCTACCCGGGCACGCTCGGGTCGGAGGCGATCGACTACCTCGTCGCGGACCGAACGGTTATCCGTGAATCGGACGCGCTGGACTACGCGGAGAAAATAATCTGGATGCCCGACTCCTATCAGGTGAACGACCGGGGCCAGCGTTTCGCGGAGAAAGCTGCGGAGAGGAACGGCCACGGGCTCCCCGAAGGCTTCGTGTTCTGCGCTTTCAATCAGCACAGCAAGATCGAGCGCCATGTGTTCGAGGTATGGATGAAGATCCTCGCGAACGTCCCGCGCAGCGTTCTCTGGCTGCAGGCGGGCCCCGGCGCGAAGCGCCTGCGCGCAACCGCGTCACAGAAGGGCGTCGATCCCGCGCGGCTGTTATTTGCGCCCTGGCTGCCCAAGCCCGAGCACCTCGCGCGCCTGCGGCTCGCCGGGCTGTTCCTCGATACCCATACCTATAACGCCCACACCACTTCGAGCGATGCGCTTTGGGCGGGCGTACCCGTATTGACGTGTCCCGCGGACGCTTTCGCGGGCCGCGTTGCGGCGAGCCTGTTGAATGCCGTCGGATTGCCCGAACTCGTCTGCGCGGATTTTGCCGGCTACGAGAAAAAAGCGATCGACCTGGCGCGCGATCCGGTTGGTCTCGCGGCGATCCGCGGGAAGCTGGCGGCCAACCGGCTTACGCGGCCGTTGTTCGACACCGAAAAGTTCACGCTGCACTTCGAGCGGGCCCTTGCGTCGATCTGGAAAATCCACCGTGCGGGCGAGGTTCCGCGTTCATTCGCGGTCGACCCCGCCTAGCTCCAGCGCTTCATCCCGCCGGTTTGGCGTGCGCGAAGGCCCAGGGCCGCAGCAAGGCCAGCATCGCGCTCCAGCACAGCGCGAACGCGCCAAGAGTGTAAAAGCTCGGGACCAGGCCGAAATTGTCCGCAAGGTATCCCATCGCAATCGGCGTGGTCAGATGGGACAACCCCCAGCCAAGACCGCCGAGGGCGAGGGCCGAGCCGCGTTCGGCGTCCCCTGCGTACTCGCTCATGGTGATCTGGAAATAGAGCGTCATGACGCCGGAGCTCATGCCGACCACGAACATGAGAAAGCCGATTGCCACCGGGTGGTTGATGAGCGGCACAAGGCCCACCGACACGGCGACCAGGGCGCCGGAGACGGCGGGCGAAAGATTGGGGCCGGTCTTCACGAATCGCGCCGCCACAAGCCCCGCTGCGATTGACCCGACCGCGCGCAGGGCGATGATGATCCCCGAAGTCTCCGAGCCATAGCCGAAATCCTGCAGCAGCAGCGGATAGAAAGTCATCGCGAGGGAAAACGGCAGCGCCGAAACGTAGGCGCAGAGAACCGCATAGCGGATCACGCGGCGCCTGAGCAGCGGCCCATAGTTGGCAAAGACGCTGCGGCCGGGTTCGACCGGCTTGCGGGGCACCTGCGCGGCCGGCCATCCGAACACGAACGACACCGCGCCCATGGCGGCCAGCACCATGAACGAAGGCGCAAAGCCCGCGTACGCGAGTACGAAACCCGCCGAGACGGTTCCCGCGATCTGCCCGACGTTGGTGATTGCGTTGAGCCGCCCGAGCTGCTTGCCGCGCGCTCCGGGCAGCTCGCTCGCAAGCGCCCAGGTCGCCGGCCAGAACGCGGCGCGTGAAAGGATCAGCAGGAGCTGGGCCGCGAACAGCATCCAGAAGCCTCGCGCAAACAGGAACACGATCGCGCCGGCGGCAAGCAGGGCGCAGGTCGCGAGCATGATCTTGCGTCCGCCAATGCGGTCCGTATACGCGCCGCCGATGAGGTTGAACGCGACTTGCGCGAAAACCGGAAGCGAGAACAATGTGCCGATTTCGACGCCCGAAAGCCCGAGCGAGTGCGCGTAAAGCGGCACGACGACCGAGGTCATGCCCAGGCCGTAGTTCCAGGTGAGCGATGCTAGAAAGAGCGGGAGAGCGGACACGGGTGAAGGCCATTGTACGGCGGCGGCGTGGCGCCATTGCGTAAGGATTTCGACCCGTCGCCCGACCAAGCGTACAACTCTCGCGAAACACCGAGCCTGCCGGAGAAAGCCATGTCCCCAATCCTGTCCGTCGCCGCCCTCGCCTTCGGACTGATCTTCGCGTTTCCGGTCGCGGGGGCGCAGTGCAGCCTCCAGAGCGGAGCGCGCACCGCGGTCCTCGTGGAACTGTATACGTCCGAGGGCTGCGACAGCTGCCCTCCCGCGGACCGGTGGCTCTCGTCGCTGCAATCCAGGGGCTATACGCCGGACAAGGTCGTCCCGCTCGCCCTGCACGTCGACTATTGGGACTACATCGGCTGGAAGGATCCCTACGCGAAGCGCGAATTCGCCACGCGCCAAAGGCGCCTCGCCGAGCTCAAGCGCGCGAAGATCGTCTACA
>JANMXB010000289.1:0-8865 GCA_031380765.1 Pseudomonadota bacterium
CGCGACGAAACGGCCCAGCATGGCGCCTTCGGACAACACGAATATATTGCCCGGGTGAATGTCGGCGTGGAAAAAACCGACGCGAAACACCTGGGTGAAGAAGATCTCCACGCCCGCGCGCGCCAGTTGCGGGATGTCCACCCCCTTGGCGCGCATCACCTCGATCTGCGAGACGGGCGTGCCGCGCATGCGCTCCATCACCATCACCCGCTGCGAGCAGTAGTCCCAGTGGATCTGCGGCACGAGCAGCAG
The DNA here is from genome assembly GCA_031380765.1 of Pseudomonadota bacterium. GTDB lineage: Bacteria > Pseudomonadota > Gammaproteobacteria > Burkholderiales > SG8-39 > SZAS-79. The sequence continues at coordinate 253 of JANMXB010000289.1, forward strand.
TTTCGAGTCGGCAAAATTACGCCGCAGCTGGCTGGCGTTCGACGCTTCGCGCATGAGGTCGAGCTCGTCTTCGAGGTGCTTGGCGAATTCCGCGACCACCTCGCGCGGCTTGAGCCGCCGTCCGTCGATCCAGAGTTTTTCCACCAGGCTGGCCGCGGTCTCGAGCAGCGCCACGTCGCGGGCAATGATCGCTTCGACGTTCGGGCGAAGCACCTTTACGGCGACTTCGGTGCCATCCACCAGGGTCGCCAGGTGCACCTGGGCGATCGAGGCGCTCGCCACCGGATCGCGCTCGAAGGACGCGAAAGCGGTGCTGATCGGGCTGCCCAGCGAGCGCTCTATTTCGGCCGCCGCGAGCTCCGAGGCAAACGGCGGCACCCGGTCCTGGAGCCTGGCGAGCTCATCCGCGATATCGGGAGGCAGCAGGTCGCGGCGCGTCGAGAGCACCTGCCCGAATTTCACGAAGATGGGTCCGAGTTCCTCCAGCGCGCCGCGCAAGCGCACTGCACGCGGCTCGCTGCGGCGGCCAGCGAACAAAGCCATGACACCGCGGATGCGGCCGCGCGGAATGTACTCGTGCAGCCCGAATCGCAGGCCGACCGACAGGATGCGCAGCAATCGCAGAAGGCGGTTCACGTTCGGATGTCAGGAATCGCTGGACGCCGGGCGGGGGTCGGTGCGGCGCGCGACCCGCTGCTCGAGGCGCGCGAGATCGTCGCGCAATTTCGCCACCGCGGCGGCGAAGTCGTCGTATTCGGCGCGCGAGACCACCATCCGGCGTTCCTCGATCGCGTACTCCATGACGTTTTCCGCCAGGCGCCGGCCGGCTTCGGCCTGCCAAGCGACGAACTCGCGCGCCGTGCCGGCGATCCGGTGCGCAAGCACATCGCCAAACACACCCGAAAGGTCTTCTTCGACGTCCCAGCGCAGATAGCGCAGCAACGCGAGGATTTCGGTCGCCAGGCGCGCGTTGCCGGCAATGTCGACGGCGCGCATCAAGTGTTCCTCGCCCTGGGACAGTGCGGCAAAGATTCCCGGTTTTGCGCTGATCGTCAGGGTGGCCGCGCTGCCGGCTTCGGCGGCAAGCACGCTGCCGCCGCCGGCGATCGCGAGCCGCACGGGCGGCAGCGGCGCCAGGCGCAGCTCGACCACCTCGCCCACGAAAGGCGCGAGCTTGCCGCGCGCCCACGCCTCGCGCTGGAGAAGATGGTTGAGCGCGCGGGCGGCGCCTGAATCGAAGAAGCTCATGGCACGGTAAGGATGCGAACCGGTTGCAGAAACAACAAGGCCACCTTGCGGTGGCCTTGGGGATTATCGCAGACGATGCTTCAGTGCATCTGCTGGATGCCGGCGAGCAGCCATCCGGTGGAGCCGTCCGCAGGCTTGACGAGGTTCCACACTTCCTCGAAGGACGCCGGCGCCTGGCCGGGCACTTCGCGCACCAGTCCCGAGAACCGGACGCTTGCCCAATGCTTGTCGCCCTCGGTCACCACCTCGAGCAGGTCGGCATTGAGGGTCACGACGTCGGTGAACTGCTTAGCGCCGCCACGTGCATCGATGTCGGCCTTGAGCGGCTCGAACATTTCCGGCGTGGTGAATTCGCGCAAGTCGGCAAGATTGCCGGCGTCGTTCGCAGTCTGCATCCGGATGTACGAAAGCTTGGCCTGGCGCAGGAAGCCCTCGGCGTCGAATCCGGCGGGAATGTTGGCTGCCTGCAACGCAGGCTGCGCCTCGAATCCGCCTGCCTGGGACGGCGGCGGAGCCGCCACGGTCTCGTTGCCGAGGCCCGAATACTGTGTCGGGCCGTACTGCGTCGGGCCGCCCGCGGGAGCGGCTTGCGGGCTGGCGCGTCCGCGCATCAGCAGCCGGATCACGAAGAAGACGGCGAAGGCAAGCAGCGCCACCATCAGCATGCTGCCTATCGCGCCGCCGAATCCGCCGCCGCCAAACATCGAGCCGAGCAGTCCGCCGATCGCCAGGCCACCGAGCATTGGCGCCCAACGGCTCAGGGCTGATTGCGGCTGGGGCGCGGCCGCGGGAGGCGTGGCGGGTGCGGCCTGCTGCGCCTGCCGGGGAGGCGTTGCCTGCGAGGGCGCGCTGGTGACATTGCGCTGGGTGCCCACGCTGCGGCTGCCGCCAAGTTTCGCCGCGTCGGCATCGGCAGCCACGAGCGTCATGCCCAGGAACATCGCCATCATTCCGATCAGTAGTCGTTTCATCTTTGTCCCAGTCCTTAAAGAGAAGTATTGCCCGTTTTCTTGGTTCTTGTTATCCGTTCATCCTACTCTGTCCGCGGGCGCTTTTGTAGCTATACGCGATAGCCGCGGTGCAGGGCCACGATTCCAGCGGCCAGGTTGAAGTATTCGACCCTCTCCAGGCCCGCTCGTTCCATCAGGTGCTTCAATTCCCCTTGGCCGGGGTGCATCCGGATCGATTCGGCCAGATAGCGGTACGCATCGCCGTCTTTCGCGATCTTCTCGCCCAGCCAGGGCAACACCCTGAACGAGTAAAGGTCATAGGCCTTCTCGAGCGGCTTCCAGACCTTGGAAAACTCGAGCACCAGCAGGCGCCCGCCGGGCCTCAGCACCCGGGTCATTTCGGCGAGCGCGTTTTCCTTGCGGGTCATGTTGCGCAACCCGAATGCGACGCTCACGCAGTCGAAGTAGCCATTGGGAAAGGGCAGCTTTTCCGCATCGCACTGGACTGCCGGGCACAAGAGGCCGTCATCGAGCAGTCTGTCGCGGCCCACTGCGAGCATGCTGCCGTTGATGTCGATCGCCCAGACCTGCCCGGCGAGCCCCACGCGCCGGGCGAACGCGCGAGACAGGTCGCCGCTTCCGGCCGCCACATCGAGAACCCTGTCGCCCGCCCGGATACCCGACAGCGTCACCGCGAACGCTTTCCAGATACGGTGCAGGCCGGCCGACATGAGGTCGTTCATGAGGTCGTAATTGCCCGCGACGCGGTCGAAAACCTCCCGCACCTTGGCCGCTTTGGCCTCTTGCGGGACTTTCTCGTAACCGAAGTGGGTGTCTACGCTCACCCGCAATGGCCTTTGCCCGAGCCTATTTTACCGGAAGCTGGCACTTGCTCTGAATCGCGGCCCGCGCCTGCTGCCGTGAGTTTGTCCAGGTAGTCGGTCCAAAGCCGATCCTGGTCTGCGCCCAGCGAGTACAGATAATCCCAGGAGTAGATCCCGGTCGCGTGGCCATCGGAAAACGCAGGCTGTACCGCGTACGAGCCCACCGGCTCGAGGGAAACGATGTCGATCTTGCGCTTTCCCGTCTGCAGAACCTCCTGGCCCGGGCCGTGGCCGCGCACCTCTGCCGATGGCGAATACACGCGCAGGAGTTCGTACGACAGGGAAAAGCTGCGGCCGTCGGAAAACACGATTTCCAGCAGGCGCGACTTCTGGTGCAGCTTGATTTCCGTCGGTGTCGGCGCGTCGCTCATAGGGGCGGGATCATACATGGGTGCCCGTTTCGGGATTGCAACAAAACTGTCACGCAAACTTCATACAATCCCTGCCATGAATATCGCTCGCGCCACCCGCTGATGGCAGTAAACATCCTTGTCGTCGAGGACGAACCGGCTATTCAGGAACTCATTGCGGTCAACCTGGAGCATGCTGGACACCACGTGATCCGCGCGCGCGATGCCGAAGGTGCCGCCGGCATCGTCAAGAACGCGCTGCCCGACCTCATGCTCATCGACTGGATGCTGCCCGGAATGTCCGGCATTGCGTTGGCCAAGCAGATGCGCCTGGAAGAGCGCACGCGCGGAATCCCGATCATCCTGCTTACTGCAAGGTCGCAGGAGCAGGACAAGGTCATGGGGCTCGAGGCCGGTGCCGACGACTATGTCACCAAGCCGTTTTCGCCGCGCGAGCTGATGGCGCGCATCAAGGCGGTCCTGCGCCGGCGCGCGCCCCAGATGACCGATGATCCCGTGGAAATCGGCGGCCTGCGGCTGGACCCCTCCACCCGGCGGGTTTTCGGCAACCAGGCGCCGCTCGGCCTGGGCCCGACCGAGTTCCGCCTGCTCCACTTCCTCATGACCCATGCCGAACGCGTGCACTCGCGCGCGCAGCTGCTCGACCAGGTGTGGGGCGACCACGTATTCGTCGAAGAGCGCACTGTCGACGTCCACATCCGCAGACTGCGCAAATCGCTCGAACCGACCGGGCACGACCGCTTCGTCGAAACGGTACGGGGGTCCGGCTACCGGTTCACGGCGGAGCCCGCATAGGTAGGAAACAGGGAAACCTGCGGTTCCCCCGTGCCCCCTCCGACAATAGGAACATGGGAACCTGGCGGTTCCCCCGTGCCCCCTCCCTAAAAGCTCCCAGCAATGGGATGCTTCGCTATTCAGTCGCTTCCTCCTGTCCCGCCTGATACGGAAAGGTCTCGTTTGAACGCTGCGTGGGCTGGATTGCTCGGGATGCTCGCCGCAAGCGCGCTCGCGGCGCTGGTTGCCTGGCCGCTGGCCGGAGCAGAGTGTGCGCTCGCTTTGCTTGCGGTCGGACTGGCCGCGATAGGCGTGTACCACGTGCGCAACCTGGCGGCTTTCCTGAGTTGGCTGAATGCGCCGCGGCGCGAATCGCTGCCGATCGGCAAGGGCGCATGGGAAGAAGCGTTTGCGCAATTGCACGGCCATATCCGGACCCGCGACGAAAGCGAGCGAGCGCTCGCCGTGACGCTCGCGCGGTTTCGCGCGGCAGGCCAGGCCCTGCCCGATGGGGTCGTGATCCTGAACAGCGACACCCAGATCGAGTGGGCCAACCCGACCGCCGAACGCCACCTGGACATCGATCCCCGGCGTGACGCCGGCCAGGCAATCACCAACCTGCTGCGCAACCCGGATTTCATCGCCTACCTCGATTCCGGCGGCTATGGCGAGCCGCTGGTGCTGCGCCGTGCGCGCGGCGACGCTTCGGTACTCACGCTGCGCATCGTCGCGTTCGGCGACGAGCAAAAACTGCTCCTTACGCGCGACATCACGTCGCAGGAAAAAGCCGACACCATGCGGCGCGACTTCGTCGCCAACGTTTCGCACGAGCTCAAAACGCCGGTCACGGTGCTCTCCGGGTTCGTCGAGACGCTTTCGAACGAGGAGATCCGGCTGTCGGAGGCGCAACGCAAAAAATTTCTGGGGCTCATGTCCGACCAGGCGCGCAGGATGCAGCACCTGATCGAGGATCTGCTCACGTTGTCCGCGCTCGAGTCTTCAGGCCTGCCCGCCGACGAGCAGGCCATCGACGTCCGCGCGTTCGTGGAAAAGCTGGCCGACGAGGCGCGACTGCTCTCCGGCGGCCTCCACAACGTGAGCGTCTCGGTCGAAACCGATGCGCGGCTGATGGGCGGGGTGCAGGAACTCGCGAGTGCATTGTCCAACCTGATGTCGAACGCAGTGCGCTACACCCCGGAGGGTGGCGCGATCGGAATCGCGTGGCAGGTGCGCGACGGACAGGGAATATTCAGCGTGGAAGACTCGGGGATCGGCATCGAGCGCCGCCACATCGCCCGTCTCACCGAGCGCTTCTACCGGGTGGACAACAGCCGTTCGCGGGAGACCGGAGGCACCGGGTTGGGCCTGGCGATAGTGAAGCACGTGCTGACGCGGCACCAGGCGAGCCTGGAGATCAAAAGCGAATTCGGCCGCGGCTCGACTTTCAGCGCCGTCTTCCCGGCACGCAGGGTAGAAAAAACGGGCGCAGCGCGGGCAGCCTAGTCGGCGAGGACTTCGTAGGACATGCGCTCGAAATCCGGACCGCGCTCGATCAGGTCGACGAGCTTGACGCGCACGGCGTGCTCGACGAAGACCTCGATCACCCTCTTGGGCTTGTACCAGCCAGCGGGCAGGATCAGGGTCGGCGGCGATTTAAGGGCAGCGACTTCGGTGAGAGTCAGCGCCGGCACGTATTTCTCGTTGGCCGCATTCAGGCCGTAAGAGCGCACTGCGATTGCGGCCGGCAACCCGGGAAGCAGCCGCAGACCCGCGTTGAGCGCGCCGTGGGTGCCCTGCATCAACCAGCGCGCCTGCGCGAGCATGAAATTCTTGGCGTCGCCCGGCCGCACCGCGACCAGCTGGCCGTGAGCGAATCGCTTCCCGGGCGTTCCCGCCGGACGCACCATGCGCAGTCCGGAAACGCTTTCGTCCTCCACCCGCCAGTGCTCCAGCAGGAATCCGTGAACCGCGCTGTAGTCGTCTTCGTCCTTGGTGCTTATGCGCCCGAAAGTCGCGATCTGATCGCGCTCCTTTTGCGTCAGTTCCTGCTGCGCGCCAGGCTGGCGGAAGACCTTGCCGAAGACATAGTAGTGGATCGCGGCCATGTCATTGCACACCATCGCCTCCTGCGAGACGGGCTTGCGCTCGGCGCGCGGCGGGCGCGGCTGGCACCACTGGCGATACAGAAAAATCAGCAGCTGCTCGCACGAGGGCTGCACGCAATCCTCCCCCAGCGCGAGCTTGGCCGGCGATTCGCCTTTGCGCAGCAGTCCAATGCGGTTTTTAAGACTCTTGGACAGGCGGCTCACATCGAGATAGCGCGGATCGGCGATTGCACTGTCGCCCGAGCCCGTAAGCCTCTCGGGCGGCGTGTCCCCGGCGATGTCGACCACCAAGGGCAGCATGCCTTCGTCGGCCACGGGTTGCGCGGCGACGTCGACCTTTTCGGCCCAGCGCTCGAGCAGGAAACCGACGAATGAAAGCTGCCGGCGGGCAAGCTCATTCGGGTTGGCCATCCCCATGAGCAACGCCCGCATGTACTGGATGCGCGGCGTGGCGTCATGCACGTCGCGATTGAGGTAATCCTTCACCTCTTGCGCGGCGACGTCGAGCGCCTCGGCGAATTTGTACGTGCGGTGCAGCGCCCGCCAGTCGGAATTGGGCACTTCGCGATACGCGCGGTAGTGATGGAACATCTTGAGTCCGCAGTAGGCGAGGACCCGCTGCGCAAGGAGGGCCGCGTGGGTGCGCATGCCGGTTTCGCCGGCGCCGCTGGCCATCATGCAATGCAGATAGCCGACCCGCATCTGCTCCCAGAGCGCGGTGGTCTCGGCGAAAATCGCCGATTCGCCCTCTGCCATGGGCAGCGCGCGGTTGGTAAATCGCTTGGCCTGTTCAATCTGAACGAAAGCGACGGCTTCGCGCAACGCTTCGAGGATCTGCAGACGCATTGCCGCCTTGCAGGGAAACCGGTTGAATTCGGTGAGCTGGGCCAGCAGCTGGCGCTGGGCTTCACCGACGTTTGCGAGCGGAACATGCTCGAGCCACGCCTTGCAGGTCAGCACATCGCTGAACTCGGGCGCCGCCTCCGCGGAGATCTGGGGCAATTCGAAATCGGTGTCCGGCATCTGATAGTGGTCAGTTGAGCAACTCGGCGAGCTTGGCCGCGAGTGCCGCGTCGCTTACTTCCGGGCGGCCGGAAGGCGCCGGCCGGCGCGCCGGTCCCCAGGAGGGATCGGGAAAATGCGGATCGTCAGCCGCGCGCGGAACCACATGCCAGTGAATGTGCGGCACCTGGTTGCCGAAACTGGCCAGGTTCATCTTGTCGGGCTGGAACAGTCCGCGCAGGGCGGATTCGGTGGCGAACACCGCGTCCATCAGGCGCGCGCGCTCGTCATTCGCAAGGTCGGTCATTTCCCGCGCATGGCGGTTGAGCACGACCCGGCACAGCCCCGGATAATCGGCGCCCGGAATGCGCACGATCCGGCAGAAGTCGTCGCGCCAGAGCACGGTTCCGCCCTCCTCTTCGCAGAGCAAGCAATGCATTCCCCCGGACCCCTTCAGAGCAGCACACGCTCTATCCCGCCGTTGTTGGCCTTCCCGACGAAGTCCGGCAGCCATTCGGCGCCGAGCAGGTGGCGCGCCAACTCGACCACAATATAATCGGACTGCACGCCGGTGTCATCCGCAAAGCGTGCCAACCCCTGCAGGCACGAAGGGCAGGACGTGAGCATTTTTACTTCGCCGTGGTGGCCGGCCGATTCGATCGCAGCCACGCCTTTCCTGAACTCCTCCTCCTTGCGAAAGCGCACCTGCGTCGAAATGTCCGGGCGCGTCACCGCGAGCGTGCCGGACTCCCCGCAGCAGCGGTCCGAGAGCGTGACCTCGCCGCCCATGAGCGCGTTCACGACCTTCATCGGCTGCTGGGTCTTGATCGGTGTGTGGCAAGGATCGTGGTACATGTAGCGCACTCCCCCGACCCCCTCGAGCTTCACCCCTTTTTCCAGCAGGTATTCGTGAATGTCGAGCAGGCGGCAGCCCGGAAAGATCTTCCCGAATTCGTATTTCTCCAGCTGATCCATGCAAGTGCCGCACGAGACGATCACAGTCTTGATATCGAGATAGTTGAGCGTGGTGGCAAGGCGGTGGAACAGCACCCGGTTCTGGGTGATGATGCGCTCGCCTTTTTCCGCTTCGCCGGCCGATGTCTGCGGATAGCCGCAGCACAGGTAGCCCGGCGGCAGCACGCACTGCGTGCCGATTTCGTAGAGCATCGCCTGCGTGGCAAGCCCCACTTGCGAGAACAGGCGTTCCGACCCGCAGCCGGGAAAATAAAAAACCGCGTCCGAGTCCTCGGTGACTTTGCGCGGGTCGCGGATGATCGGC
>JANMXB010000432.1:0-20698 GCA_031380765.1 Pseudomonadota bacterium
GGCGGCAACATGGGATGGCGCCCGCGAGCGCATCGGGCGCGTCCGAAAAACTCGCGGCGAGCCGGGCAAAGTCGGCGCCCCCCTTGGCCTCGGCGATGACTTTCTCGGCGCGCCCGCGCGCAGCCTGGAGGCTCTCCGGAGTGGCCTGCTCGGGGAGCCGGATGAGAACGTGCGCGAAGTTGTATTCGACGCCCCCGAGCGGCGCGCCGGGCCCTTCGGCCTCGGCGACGTACAAATCGATTTCGCTGTCGCTCACCTGGATCTTGTCGTCGACTTCCCGCTCGCGCAGCCGCGTGACCATGATCTCGTTGCGGATCTCCTCGCGAAAACGCTCGAACTGCAGTCCGTCACGCTCCAGCGTCTGGCGGAAGGTCGCCAGGGTCATCTTGTTGTTTTCGGCAATCCGGGCCACGGTGCGGTCGAGCTGGATTTCATCCACGCGCAAACCCGTTTCCTTGGCCATCTGCAGCTGCGCTTTCTCGAGGATCAGCCGTTCGAGGACCTGGCGCTCGAGGACGCGGGGCTCGGGCACCGGCGTATTCTGCCGCTTCATCTGCCGTTCTGCGGTCGCCACACGCTCGAGGAGCTCGGAATTGGTGACGACCTCGGTGTTGACCACGGCGACGATCCGGTCGACCAGCGTGATTCGCTGTGCCGCTGCGGATTGCGCCAACAGGAGCGCCAGGCAAAGCGCCGGTATCGGCGCCAGGAATCGTTTGTTCATCAAATCAGTACACCTGCTCGAAAGGGAGTCTGCGCTGCAAGCTGGCCGGAAGGGGTTGGTCGGTACGGGTATTGCTCGCCGTATAGCCCGGGATTGCGCGCTTGAGAAGATCGAACGGGTCTGACCCGATCTTGGCAAGATCGTTCAACTCGAGCTGCACGTAGTAGGAGGTGGAAGCAAGCTGCGTCGCCACCTGCAGGCGCTGGGCGACGAAACGCACAACCCAGCAGCCGGCATTATATTCCAGGCCGCCCACCCCCTCGAGGAGTCTGCCGTCGAGGAAGGAGTAGTTGTAGCGGCCGACGGCAAACCAGCCCGCTGTCACCGGCCACTGGCCGGAAATGTCGACCTGGTTGATCGGATTGAGTGCGTCGCGGTTGAAGCGGTAGCCGAAGTTGATGAATTTCGCGAATTCGGGTGCGTAGCGCAAATTGGCGCCCGCACGATCGTTCCGGCGCAGGTGAGGGTCGTATTGGATCGTCGTGTCGAAATTCCAGTGCTGCGCAATGCGTGCGCCGACCGAGGCAAGCATATCGGAACTCCTGGCGGTGCTTGCGGCCGCCGGCGTCAGGCCGACCCGCTGGTCGCTGAAAGAAAACCGCTGCCCGATGGTGGCGCGCAGGAATTCCTGTCCGTTGGCAAACAAAAGGCGCGTGCTGATCGCCGCCGTCAGCTGATTGGCATCGCCAAACCGGTCGCCGCCCGCGAACCGGTTTTCGCTGAAAAGCTGCGTGTAGTTGAAGTCCGCCAGGGCCGTGTCGAACAGGGGCACGCTGTCCTGGCTGCGATAGGCCGCGCGCACGTAGTACAGGCGAGGCTCGAGCGTCTGGGTGTAGTCCCTCCCCGCGAAGTTCGCGGGCCTCTCGAATACCAGCCCGCTGTCCAGGCTCCCCCACGGAACCGCGATTGTCTGCTTGTCGGGCTGGCCGAACGCGGTTCGATCCAGGTTGTAGCCTGCATAGTGGACCCCCGCCTTGGGCGTAAAAAAGAAGCCAGGAGTGAGATAGGGCGCCGCAACTGTCGGAGCGGCCTTGATCCGCGTTCCTTCGACCAGTGTCGAATGGGTGAAGCGTGCGAACTCCGCCGGCAGCGCAAGATCGGCGAAACCCGCGACTTCGTTTTTCCAGGTGCCGAACGAAATCTGCGGGACCCGATGGTAAGGACTCACGATCGGCGCCAGGGGATCTTGCAGCATCTGAAAGCGCTGGACGCGGCCCTGCACCCAATAGCTGTCGCCGTTGTACTGCAGGAATCCCTCCCGCTGGGCGGAGGCCTGGGACGTCTGGCGAACTTTCGAGAACAGGTCGATGAAGTAACGGTTGTCGGAGACCCGGTTCAGATCCAGCCGGCCGAAGAGATTCGGCGAGAACGTCTGCTGGTGATAGAGCGACATCCCGTATCGGTTGCGGCCGGCGCGCTTGTCATCCGAAAGGTACTCAAGGCTCGCCGTGCCGGAATACTTCGGGTCGAGATAGCGGTACTCGCTTTGCATTTGGATGCCGCGCTTGCTCAGATAGCGCGGCGTAAGAGTTGCATCCTGTTCGGGCGAGATGTTCCAATAATACGGCGTGCTCAGTTCAAGGCCGCTGCGCGTGGACTGCGTGTAGCCCGGCGCGAGGAATCCGGTCTTGCGTCCCTTCTCAAGCGGGAAGGTCATCCAAGGGAGAACCGCGATCGTGTTGTCCAGGAAGCGCAGTTTGCCGTTGCGGACCGTTGCGGCTTCCTCGTTGTAGTCCAGCTCGAGCGATGCGGCCTCGATGCTCCAGTCGTCCTTGCCGGGTTCGCAAGTCGTGAACGACCCGTTACGGATGATGTAGTGGCCTTTGCCGAGAAAATCGATTCGCTCGGCCGTGCCGCGAGCCGGCTTGGTGCCCCGAATCGAGAACGTGGGGCTTTCGAGTACTCCTGTTTCGCCGGCCGAATCGAAACGCAGCTGTGATCCGGTAAACCTGTCGACCCCCTGCTGCAGGCGCACCCCGCCGTCGGCATCGATGCGGCCGAACTCCTGGTTGAGCTTGATGCGGTCGCCGAAAATGGCCGTTTCGTCCTGGCGCAGCTCGGCCCTGCCGCTGGCGGAGATCTCGATGTCCATCACGCCCTCGATGCGCTCGGCATCGATATAGGTGGGGCCCTTTTCTTTCGGCGGGGTGGATTGCGGCGGCACTTGCGCCAGCAGGGCGCCGGAGAAGGCGGCACACCACGCGGCGAGACAAGCCGCGGGGAGCGCGGGCAGGCGCGCCAGAAGAAGCTGCATGTGAAGACTGGGGGGAAGAAAACCCGGGCTGCTAAAATCGCACAATTCGCGGCATAAGGCAATTTTCCACATCGACGGCTCGCCTTGCGCGCCTCGCGGTTTCCAGGATGAATTCCGACCCTCGTCTGATCACGCTGCAAAGCTGGCTGGCCACGCGCTTCGCCCGGGGCGGTTTCGCGCTCGCGCCGGCCTCGGAAGACGCCAGCTTTCGGCGCTACTTCCGCGTTTCCTTCGCCGACGGACGGTCCTCTCTCATCGTCATGGACGCACCGCCCGCGAAGGAGGACTGCGGTCCGTTCCTGCACGTGGCGGGCCTCTTCGCAGCTGCCGGGGCGCACGTGCCGCGCGTGCACGCGGAGAACCTCGCGGAAGGTTTTCTGCTGCTCGAGGACCTGGGCGGCACTACTTATCTCGAGCATATCCGTGCAACCGGGGCCGATGCCGACGCTGCGGACCCGCTTTACGAGGCGGCGATCGAAGCTCTGGTCGCGATCCAGGTTAGCGGAAGCGGCATCAGTCTGAAGCCTTATGACAAGGCACTCCTCGAGCGGGAGCTGGCCCTGTTCCCGGACTGGTACGTCGCACGGCATCTGGGAAGCACGCTGCCCCCGGCGGATGCCCGGCTGCTTGCGAAAATATTCGAATCCATCGTCGCCAACAACCTCGCCCAACCACGCGTGCACGTGCATCGCGACTACCATTCGCGCAATCTCATGGTGTGCGATCCGCTGCCCGGCGTGCTCGACTTCCAGGATGCGGTGCACGGGCCGATTACCTACGACCTCGTTTCGCTCCTGAAAGACGCATACATCGGCTGGGACGAGGATCGCATCATCGACTGGTGCGTGCGTTACTGGGAGAAAGCGCGCAAGGCCGGCCTGCCGGTGCCCGCGGATTTTGCCCGGTTCTATCGCGATTTCGAGTGGATGGGCGTCCAGCGCCACCTGAAGGTCGCGGGTATTTTCGCGCGCCTGGCCCACCGTGACGGCAAGCAGCGCTATCTGTCCGATCTTCCGCTTGTGCTCGACTATCTCCACCGGGCGTGCACGCGCTACCGCGAGCTAGGCCCGCTCGCGGGCCTGCTCGATCGATTGCACGAACGCGGCGCGAAGGTCGGCTACACGTTCTGATGAAGGCGATGATCCTGGCCGCGGGCCGCGGCGAGCGCCTGCGGCCGCTTACCGACACTCTGCCCAAGCCTCTCATCGAAGTATGCGGCAAGCCGCTGATCGTCTGGCACCTGGAACGCCTGGCCGCCGCGGGCTTGCGGGACATCGTCATCAACGTGTCGCATCTGGGCCACCTGATCGCGGACGCGTTGGGCGACGGCGCGCACTGGGGTGTTGCCATCTCGTGGTCGAAAGAGGCGCAACCGCTGGAAACGGCGGGCGGCCTTGCCAATGCACGCGACCATCTCGGTGACAAGCCATTCCTGCTCGTCAACGCCGACGTCTATTGCGAATATCCTTTCGCGCTTCTCGGCAAAGCGGCTTTGGGGGACAGCGTGGGCCGCATAGTAATGGTGCCCAACCCGGCGTTCCGGCCGCAGGGCGATTTCTCGCTGGCGCGGGGAAAGGCCGGGAACCTTTCATCTCCGCGCTACACTTACTCAGGCATCGGGTTGATGGACCCGCGCATCGTCGATGGCGTTGCTGCCGGTGCCAAGGCGCCGCTCGCGCCGCTGCTTCGCGATGCCGCGGATAGCGGCCGGCTCGATGGCGAACTGTTTACAGGATTGTGGAACGACGTCGGCACGCCAGAGCGGCTCGCCGAACTCAACCGGAAAAGCGCACCATGAACGATTCTGTTGTCGCCCTCAGCCCGTTTGCCAACCGCCGCCTGCGGCTTGCCGGGACCCTGCGTGCAGGCGTTGCAGTCCTGCCCACCGCCCCCGAGCACATCCGCAATCGCGATGCGCACTTTCCCTACCGATTCGACAGCTATTTCCACTACCTGACCGGGTTCATCGAGCCCGAGTCCGTGCTGGTGCTCGTCGCCGGAGAGTCGCCGCGATGCATCCTGTTTTGCCGCGAGAAAAACGCGGAACGCGAAATCTGGGACGGCTTTCGCCACGGCCCCGAAGCGGCGCGTGAGAAGTTCGGTTTCGACGAGGCCTGTCCGATCGGCACGCTGGACGCGAAAATGACCGAGCTGCTCGCCAACCAGCCGGTTCTGCACTATGCGCCCGGAGCAGACGCGCAATGGGACGCCCGGGTCATGGGCTGGCTCAATGCGGTGCGCGAGAAAGTCAGGCTCGGCGTGTCTGCGCCGACGAGCATCGCCGATTTGCGCGTGCCGCTCGATGAAATGCGCCTGATCAAGGACCAGGCTGAGCTCGCCACGATGCGCCGCGCCGCGGGCATCTCCGCGGACGGCCATCGCCGTGCCATGCGGGCCACGCGTCCCGGCCGGTACGAATATGAAATCGAGGCCGAGCTGCTGTACGCATTCCGGCGTCAGGGAGCGCAGTATCCAGCCTATACGCCCATTGTCGCCTCCGGTGCCAATGCCTGCGTTCTGCATTACGTGGGCAACGACGCCCGGATGGCCGACGGCGATCTCCTGCTCATCGACGCGGGGTGCGAGCTGGACGGCTACGCCTCCGATATCACTCGCACCTTTCCGGTGAACGGCCGGTTTTCGGGACCACAGCGCGCGATCTACGAGCTCGTGCTGGCCGCGCAGGATTCGGCAATGCGGCAAACCCGCGCGGGCAAGGGCTGGAACGAGCCGCACGACGCGGCAGTACGGACCCTCGCGCAGGGCATGCTGGATCTCGGGCTGCTCGCCGGAACGCTGGACGAGGTGCTCGAAAAGGAAACCTATCGCCGGTTCTACATGCATCGCACGGGCCATTGGCTGGGGCTGGACGTGCACGATGCGGGCGACTACAAGATCGCGGGCAACTGGCGGCCCTTGCTGCCCGGCATGATGCTGACGGTCGAACCGGGACTCTATGTGCGCCCGGGCGACGGCGTTCCCGAACACTACTGGAACATCGGTGTGCGCATCGAGGATGACGTCCTCGTGACCGGCGGGGATTGCGAGGTCATCACCCATGAAACGCCCAAGTCGATCGACGCCATCGAAGCGCTGATGCGCGATGGGTGAGCGCGAAATCGACATCGCGATCGTGGGCGCCGGGCCCGCAGGCTGCGCGCTTGCCCTTGCGTTGCGCGGATCGGGATTGACGATCGCGCTCGTCGGCAGCGCGCCACCGAAGGATCCGGGAGCGCCTTCCTTGCGTCCTTTGGCGCTGTCGTATGCAAGCCGCATCATCCTCGAGCGCATTGGCGCGTGGGACGCACTGGCGGCGACGCCGATCGAGCAGATTCACGTGTCCCAGGCCGGCGCGTTCGGGCGCACGAAGATTACGCGCGAGGACCTCGAACTGCCTGCCTTGGGCTACGTGTTGGACTATGGCCGCATCGCATCCCACCTTGCGGACCTGGTCGGGGACACCCTGCGGACGGATGAAAATGGCGCCATCCCCGGTGCGCGGCTGGTAGTGCATGCGGAAGGGCTGATCCGGGGAGACGCAACCGAGAAGGATTACAGGCACACTGCAGTGGCGGCCGCGATTGAAAGTGAGCGCCCCGCTCACGGCGTCGCCTGGGAACGGTTCACGGCCGAAGGCCCGCTCGCGCTGCTGCCTCTTGCGGGCCGGTACGGTCTGGTCTGGAGCCGCGCAAATGCGGCCGCAGCGGCGCTCATGGCCATGGGCGATTGCGAATTTCTCGGCACATTGCAGAACGCCTTCGGAACCCGCGCGGGAAAGTTCATCAGCGTCGGCGCGCGCACGGCGACGCCTTTGTACCTGCGCTATCGCACAGGACGCTCCGTGGCGGGCGAAGTCCATATCGGCAACGCTGCCCAGACCCTGCACCCGGTCGCCGGACAGGGGCTGAACCTCGGCCTGCGCGACGCTTGCGACCTCGCGGAGCTTCTGCGCGAATCGTCGCGCCATGCGCTGGGCTCTGCGGCGCTGGCTGCGCGATTTGCGCGCGCGCGGCGCAACGACGCGCGGGTGACGATCCACGCGACTGACTTGATGGCCACACTTTACACGCGCCGCGATCCGCTTTCTGCGGCGCTGCGCGGCGCGGCGCTGACCCTGCTCGACCTGCTGCCGCCCGTTCGCAAGGCTTTCGCGCGACGCATGATCTACGGCCTGTCGGCCTGGTAGCACGCTTTCGGCGCGCGCGCCAGCGCCACGGTCCAATTGGTTCGGCAGCGCCGGTTGCGGCGCTCACTTCTTTGGTGCGTTGCGATTGCCGTTGGCGCTGTTGCGGCGACGATACAAATGACCGGCGCACGATTTTTTTTCGCGCGGGAGCGTATAGAATGCGCTTCCCTCGCTTTCCAATACCAGACCCCACCGATGCAGCTTGGCGCGCACGTTTTGCGCAATGCTTTGTTCGTTGCCCCGATGGCTGGCGTCACGGACCGGCCGTTCAGGCAGCTTTGCAGGCGCTTCGGGGCGGGACTTGCAGTGTCCGAGATGGTGTCGTCGAAGCCCGAACTGCGCTCGACGCGCAAGTCCCGATTGCGCACCGACCATGCCGGCGAGGCCGCCCCGATTTCGGTGCAGATTGCCGGCTCCGATCCGGCAACCATGGCCGACGCAGCCCGCTATAACGCCGCTATCGGTGCCCAGATCATCGACATCAACATGGGCTGCCCCGCCAGGAAGGTGTGCAACGTCGCCGCAGGCTCGGCGCTGCTTGCAAACGAGTCCCTCGTGGCTGCCATCCTCGAAGCGGTCGTCGGCGCGGTCGATATCCCGGTCACGCTCAAGATCCGCACCGGTCCGGATCCGGCGACAAGAAACGCGGTGCGCATAGCGCGCATTGCCCAGGCCTCGGGTATCCGTCTCCTTACGGTGCACGGCCGCACCCGCGCCTGCGGCTTCTCGGGCCCGGTCGAGTACACAACCATCGCCGCCGTCAAGGCAGCGGTGGCCATTCCGGTCATCGCCAATGGCGACATCCGCTCCCCTGAGGAAGCGCTTACGGTACTGCGCAGCACTGGCGCCGATGGCGTGATGATCGGCCGCGCGGCGCAGGGATGTCCCTGGATTTTTCGCGAGATTGCGCACTACCTCGCCTGCGGGGAAAAGCTCGCTCCGCCGCTGGTAGCCGAGATCCGCGCGGTGCTCAACGAGCATCTGCACGGGCTGCACGAGTTTTACGGCAGCGAACAAGGCGTGCGCATCGCGCGCAAGCATGTCGGCTGGTATACGCACCGGCTGCCTGGCGGTGAAACGTTTCGCCGCGAAATGAACCGGATCGAGCACGCAGGCGCCCAGATCGCGGCGGTTTCCGCCTTTTTCGCCAGACTCGCCGGCACAGGCGAGCGGCTGCGCTACGTGGAGCCGGTGGAAGAGGCGATGGATTTCAGGGAGAAACTCGCAGCATGAGCCGCAATAACGAACTTCATGACGCAGTGAAGCGTTCGCTCGAGCGCTACTTCAAGGACATGGACGGCGAGAAGCCGACTTCGATCTACGACATGGTGCTCAAGAACGTCGAAAAGCCGATGATCGAGCTCGTGCTCGGCCAGGCCGAGGGCAATCTGACCCAGGCGGCCACCATGCTGGGAATCGATCGCAACACGCTGCGCAAGAAAATGCAGCTGCTGCGCATAAAGGGCTGAACGGCCCGCGTACAGCCGAGCGCGGCCCGCAGCCGCAGAAACCATCACCAAGATCCGCCAGGCGCTGATCAGCGTCTCCGACAAGACCGGTCTGGTCGAATTCGCGCAGGCGCTTGCCGAACTCGGAATAAAAATCGTGTCGACCGGCGGCACGGCCAAGCTGCTGGCGAAATCAGGAATCGGCGTAACCGAAGTGTCGACCCACACGGGCTTTCCGGAAATGCTCGATGGCCGGGTCAAGACGCTCCACCCCAAAATCCACGCGGGCATCCTCGCGCGCCGCGATTCGCGCGAGCATATGGCCGCGATTCGCGCGGCAGACATCGAGCCGATCGACCTCATCGTGGTCAACCTGTACCCGTTCCAGGCGAGCGTCGCGGATCCGGACTGCCGGCTGGAAGACGCGGTCGAGAACATCGACGTCGGCGGGCCGGCGATGATCCGGGCGGCGGCGAAAAATTATGGCAGCGTCGCCGTGGTCGTGGATCCGGCAGACTACGCGCTGGTGCTCGGGCAGATCCGGGCGGCGGGCGAGGTCTCGGAGGCAACCCGATTCGCGCTCGCAAAAAAAGTATTCGCCCACTCGGCCGCCTATGACGGCGCGATCGCCAATTACCTTTTTTCACTCGACGCGGACAATGTGCGCCAACCCTACCCGGTTGTACTCAGCCTGCAGTTCGAAAAGCTGCAGGACCTGCGCTACGGCGAGAATCCACACCAGAGTGCGGCGTTCTATCGCGACGCACGCCCCGTAGAAGGGGGCCTGGTGCGCTACCGCCAGCTGCAGGGCAAGGAGCTCTCCTACAACAACATTGCCGACGCCGACGCAGCGTGGGAGTGCGTCAAGAGCTTCACCGAACCGGCCTGCGTGATCGTGAAGCATGCCAATCCCTGCGGCGTGGCGACAGGTGACAATCTCCTCGCGGCATATTCGAAAGCCTTCGCTACCGATCCGACCTCGGCCTTCGGCGGCATCATCGCGTTCAACCGCGCGATCGACCGGGCGACGGCCGAGGAAATAGGCAAGCAGTTCGCCGAAGTGATCATCGCGCCGCGCGTCGAGCCAGAAGCCAAGCAGCTGTTTGCCGCGAAGGCGAACCTGCGCATTCTGGAAGTGCCTGTCGCGCACGCGGCGATGGCGTACGACTTCAAACGCGTCGGCGGGGGCCTGCTCGTCCAGACTCCCGATGCAAAAAACGTGACCCCCGCGCAGTTCAAGGTCGTCACAAAAAAGCTGCCGTCGCAGGCGCAGCTGCGCGACCTGCTGTTTGCCTGGCGGGTGGCCAAGTTCGTCAAGTCGAACGCCATCGTATTCTGCAAGGACACGAGGACACTCGGTGTCGGCGCGGGGCAGATGAGCCGCGTGGACAGCGCGCGGATCGCCTCGGTAAAGGCGGCGAGTGCCGGACTGGGCCTGGCGGGCAGCTGTGCGGCTTCGGATGCGTTTTTTCCGTTTCGCGACGGCCTGGACGTGGTGATCGACGCGGGCGCGACCGCGGTGATCCAGCCCGGCGGCAGCCTGCGCGACGACGAAGTGATCGGCGCGGCGGACGAACGCGGCATCGCGATGGTATTCACGGCCACAAGGCATTTCAGGCACTGACATGAAGCTGCTCGTCGTGGGATCGGGAGGACGCGAGCATGCCCTCGCGTGGAAACTCGCCCGGAGCCCGCGGGTGCAAAAGGTGTTCGTCGCACCCGGCAATGGAGGCACGGCCACCGAGCCGAGCCTTGAAAACGTGCCGCTGACCGACATCCGGGCGCTCGCTGCCTTCGCCGCGCTCGAAGGCGTCTACCTGACGGTGGTGGGGCCCGAGGCGCCGCTGGCCGCCGGCATCGTCGACGAGTTTCGCTCCAAGGGCCTCAGGGTATTCGGGCCTACCCGGGACGCGGCGCAACTCGAATCGTCCAAGGATTTCGCCAAGCAGTTCATGGTGCGGCATGCCATTCCCACCGCGCGTTACGCAACCTTCAGCGATTCGGAGAAAGCCCGCCGGTACATCCAGGAGCAAGGCGCGCCCATCGTGGTGAAAGCAGACGGCCTCGCTGCCGGCAAGGGCGTGGTCGTCGCAGCCACAGTGGAGGAGGCGAAAGCCGCGGTCGTCAGCATGCTGGGCGACAAGCGCCTGGGCGAGGCGGGGGAGCGCGTCGTGATCGAGGAATACCTCGAAGGCGAAGAGGCGAGCTTCATCGTCATGTGCGACGGCGCGCACGTGCTGGCGCTGGCCACCAGCCAGGACCACAAGCGCCTGAAGGAGGGCGACCAGGGGCCCAACACCGGCGGCATGGGCGCTTATTCGCCCGCGCCGGTGGTGACCCCGAAAATCCACGCGCGCGTGATGCGTGAAATCATCCTGCCCACCGTGGCCGGCATGGCAAAGGACGGCCTGCCCTACACCGGCTTTCTGTACGCCGGCTTGATGATCGACAAGGCGGGCAACACGAAGACGCTGGAGTTCAATTGCCGCATGGGCGATCCCGAAACCCAGCCCATCATCCTGCGGCTCAAATCGGACCTGCTCGAGCTGCTGGAGCATGCCGTGGCCGGAACGCTCGACAAGATAGAAGCCGAATGGGACCGGCGTTGCGCGCTGGGTGTGGTCCTCGCGGCGCACGGCTATCCCGAAGATGCCAGAAAGGGCGATGCGATCGAAGGACTCCCCAAGGCGACCGGCGACAGCCATGTGTTCCATGCCGGCACGCGGCTCGAGGGCAAGACGTTGCTTACCGATGGCGGGCGGGTGCTGTGCGTGACTGCGCTTGGCGACAGCGTGAAAATGGCGCACAGGCGCGCGTACGAGGCTGTCGAGCCGATCCGGTTTGCCGGCATGCAGCTGCGCCGCGACATCGGCCACCGCGCCATCAGGAAATAGGCGCGCGTGGACACCGACGCGGTCCACGCTTACCTCACCGGGCTGCAGGTGCGGATCGTCGCAGCGCTCGAAGCAATCGATGGCGGCGCCTTTGGCTCGGACGAATGGTCGCGGCCCGCGGGTGGCGGTGGGGTGACCCGCATCATCGAGGAAGGCCGGGTGTTCGAGCGCGGCGGCGTGGGCTTTTCGCGCGTGCAGGGGAGGAGCCTGCCGCCGTCCGCGTCGGCAAACCGCCCCGACCTGGCCGGACGCCGCTTCGACGCGATGGGTGTCTCGCTGGTGCTGCACCCGCGCAATCCCTATTGCCCAACGGTGCATATGAACGTGCGCTGCCTGGTGGCGCTGAAGGAAGGCGCCGAGCCGGTGTGGTGGTTCGGCGGCGGCATGGATCTCACACCCTGTTACGGCTTCGAAGACGATGCGCGCGATTTCCACGCGGCCTGCAAGGCGGCGCTCGAGCCTTTCGGCGCCGGCTACCATCCGCGTTTCAAGAAATGGTGCGACGACTATTTTTTCCTGAAACATCGCAACGAGCCGCGCGGCGTGGGCGGAATATTCTTCGACGACTTCGCCGAGCGCGATTTCGATTTTTCGTTTGCGCTGATGCAGGCCGTGGGGGACCGCTTCCTGCCGGCTTACGTCCCGATCCTCGCGCGGCGCAAGGACCTCCCTTACGCCGAGCGCGAGCGCCGGTTCCAGGCATACCGCCGCGGCCGCTATGTCGAATTCAACCTCGTCTGGGATCGTGGCACCCTGTTCGGCCTCCAGTCGGGCGGGCGCACCGAATCGATCCTGATGTCGCTGCCCCCGCTCGCGCGGTGGCAATACGACTGGGCGCCCGAGCCTGGCTCCCCGGAGGCCAGGCTGTATTCGGATTTCCTGGTCGCAAGAGATTGGGTCTGAGGCCGCGTCGACGATGTACCGATACCGGAACAGAAATCGTCGGAAACCCGCGCCAGTGCTGGACTTCCAAACAGAAAGATCTGAATTAGGCTCTCAAGGCAGCGCGCCGGCGGGCTAGTTTCCCGCCTCCGCTGCCTTGCGGAAATGGCCGTTCGCATCGGCCCCCTTGCCAAGCCGCTCGAACAGGCGGGCGAGCGCGAGGTGCGTTTCGCGCCGCGGCTCGAAAGACAGGCTCGCCTCGAGGTAGTTCTGCGCCTTGCCCCAGAGTTCTGCGCGCACGCACAGGCGGCCCAGTGCCAGCAGGAGCCGTGCATCGCCCGGATGATCGAGCAGCCAGCGTTCGGCCTTTTCGATGCGCGAGCGCACGTCGTCGCCGGCGGCGGTCCCGTACAGGTCGACGAGGCGCCCGTTCCATTCCTGCGCAAGCGCTTTTTCGATCATCTCGCGCGCCAGGGCGGTTCGCCCGCCCGCTGCCGCATGCCGCGCCGCCGCCGCCGCGATCCGCGCGACCGTCTGGTCGCGCGCGGGCAATTTGCGCCAGCGCGCTTCCAGCCCGGCAGGATCGTCGGCCAGGACCTCGAAAATCTCGACCAGCGCCTGGCTCTTGTATTCTTCCTGCAACGCGGGCGAAATCGCGTCGCGCTTGGCCAGGACGCCGGTCAGGCGCAGCACTTCCTCCCAATTCCGCGCGCCGAGCTCCGCGCGCAGGAGCAGGCGCAGGGTGGCGATGTGCTTGGGACCGGAACCATGCAGGTCCCGCAGCACGGCGCGCGCCCCAATGAAATCGCGGTCCTCGAGCAGCAGTTCGGCCCGCGTCACCAGGCGCGCCACGTGGAGCGGGTCGCCCGGCTCTGCAGCCCGCTCGAGCCAGCTGTCGCGCCGGTCGCGCGCGCGCAACTGGTGCGCTGCACGCGCGGCAAGCAATGCCGCCAGAGCCCGCGATTCGCCGCCTTCGAATGCCTGCCGTGCATCGGTTTCGGCGCGCGCGAAGCGGCCTTCGAGATAGGCCTGCGCGGAGCCGAGCAGCGCGTCCCTCGCCTGCGCGGTTCGGCGGCGCTCGCGGTAGGCACGCACGTGCACAGGAAGTTCCAGCGTATGGTGGATCAGCCTCGCTAACAGGTACACGATCCCGAACAAGACGGCGAACAGGACGAAAAAGAAAATCAGCGACAGCTCGACGCGCCACGGCGGATAGACGAACAGCGCGTAGCCCTCGTTGCCGCGCCCGATGATCGCCAGCGCCACCGCGCATGCGAATACCGCCAGCAGCCAGAAGAGCGCCCTCAAGGGTCTCGCGGGCAGGATCAGGTGCCGCCGCGTTCGCGGCGGGCCTTGAAACTGCGCACCGCTTCGAGGCTGTCGGCGAGCGTGGGCAACTCGAACGTGAACGAAGTGGTCCCCAGCTGCTTTAACTGCGCGACGAAAGCTGCCGCGGCTTTGGGCCGCGCATCGAAATAGCGGTTCACCCAGTTCTGCGCAACCCGCAGGTCTTCACGAAATCCGGCCTCGTCGCGCATCGCCAGCGCGAGGCGCGCGTTCAGAAGACGCAGCTTGAGGTTTTCGCGCAGGAAGTAAGCCTGCGACGGGGCAAGCAGCGGCGGCTCCGGCGCATCCACGGAGCGGATGCGGATCAGGCTCTTCAGCTCGTCCCAGACTTCGGAGCCGAACCGGTACAGGAATCCGTCGCGGGATTCGCTGCGCGCGGGAGGCTTGGCCATCCTGGCGGCGGCTTCCGCGGCGCGCTCGTCGAAAGCCAGAGGCAGGCTGTCCACCGCCGCCACAAGGCCATCGAGACGCAGGGACACACCAGCGATGTCGATCCAAGGCAGGGTGCGCAGCCGCTCGATGTCGCGAGCCACGGCTTTGCGCACCGGGATGAACTGCGGCCGGTCGCTGCGCGCCAGCCTTGATTCGGCCAGCTGCAAAGCCAGCAGCGCGGCACGCACGTTGCTCGAGAGCTGCAGTTGCTGCGCAGCGATGGTAAGCACCTGCTCGATCTCGGCCAGCGCCCATTCGTCGCGATTGCGCGAAAGCTCCTGGTAAAGCGATTCGAGGGCCAGCTGCTGGTTTTGCGATTCCGCGAGCCGGCCCTCCAGCACGGCGATCTTGGCCTGCGCCTCGCGCATCGTCTCCTGTGCCTGCTTGGCAAGCATCTTCGCCTCGCGGCTGTCGGTTTCGATGTCGCGCAGGCGGCGCGCCAGCTCTTCCTGGGTCGCGCCGATGCGGCTGCGCGCGTCATACCAGCCGTAGGCGCCGGCCACAACCAGGGCGGCCACGAGCGCAATCGAGGCGATGCGGCGCCGGCGCCGTGCCTCGCCGCCCTCGTCGATGGGCCGGGGCAGCGTGGGATTCACTGCGGATTCGTTTGTTTCCATGCTCGCGTTGCCGCCGTTTTAGCCTGCGCGGCCAAAATAGGCAACCAGCGCAGCGAGCATTTCGTCATCCGCGGGTCCGGCAACCTCCACTTGCCGCAGCCCCAGCAGGCGGGCGTCCTCGCCGACGCGGGCATGGGGAACGAAGAGGGGCGTAGCGGCGAGGAAAGTTGACC
Source organism: Pseudomonadota bacterium (assembly GCA_031380765.1). GTDB lineage: Bacteria > Pseudomonadota > Gammaproteobacteria > Burkholderiales > SG8-39 > SZAS-79. The sequence continues at coordinate 14,958 of JANMXB010000432.1, forward strand.
CTGCTTCTCCCAGCAGCGCGGCAAAATTCGTCAGGGCTTCGCCGCTCGAGACAGTCACCGCGTGGACTGCGCCGCGCGACCATTCGACGACGAGCGGCCGCATGTCCGTGGCAGGGCGCGAGCGCCGATAACACTCGGCGTACTCGACGCTCGCATCGCGTGCGCGCAACGTGGACGCGATCACTTCGCGTCCTCCTGCTCCGCGAAACACAACGATCCGCCGGCCCGCCACCATTTCAGGGGGCAGCAGGCCCAAAAGCGCCTCGCTGTCCGCGGGACCCTGCGGAGCAATCACGTTGGCCATGCCTTGGGCCTGGAGCGCGCGACCGGTCCCCGCGCCCACCGCGGCCACGGCGAGCCCGGCGGGCCAGGCGCGATGCGCGCGCACGCGCGCGAGTCCGTGTTCCACCGCGTTGCGGCTGACGAAGATCGCCACGTCGAATGTGCCGAGCGCTGCGATAACCGCATTGAGCGCCGGTCCGTCGATGGGCTCGATTTCGATTGACGGATAACGCAAGGCGCGCCCGCCGGCCGCTTCGATCACCATGGCCAGGTGCGCGGCCTGGCTTGCAGGCCGGGTGATGACGATCGAACGGGCGTCGAGCGGCCTCACGAAAACGTCATCGGACAAGCGCGGCGAGGATCTCGTCGGCGCCGTTCTGGCGCAGTATTTTCGCGACCTCGAGTCCAAGCCCCTCGGGATCCCCGGCGTGGCCGGTAGCCTCCGCGCGGGCGACCCGCTTTGCGTCAGGCGCCGCGACCACGCCCCGCAGCCTCAGCGTTTCACCCCAGATCTCGGCATAGGCGCCAAGCGGAATACTGCAATTTCCGCCCAGAGCGCGGTTCACGGCGCGTTCGGCCCGAATGCAAACCGTGCTGCCCCGATGGGCAAGCGGCGCCACGGCAGCGAGCACTTCGGCGCGATCGGCGCGGCATTCGATTCCCAGCGCTCCCTGCCCCGCCGAGGGGATGCACTGCTCGATCGAGAGATACTCCCCGATCCGCGCCTCCAGTCCCAGGCGCTTCAGGCCCGAGGCGGCGAGAATGATCGCCGCATATTCACCGCGGTCGAGCTTCGCCAGGCGGGTGTTGACGTTACCGCGCAGTTCGCGGATCGCGAGCGCCGGAAAACGCTCGAGGATCTGCGCCGCCCGACGCAGGCTGGAAGTGCCGACCACGGCGCCGGCGGGAAGGTTCGCCAGCCCGGCATGGTCGTTCGATACCAGTGCGTCGCGCGGATCCTCGCGCTCGGTGATGGCCGCAATCGTGAACCCGGCGGGAAGCTCGACCGGCATGTCCTTCATCGAATGCACCGCGAGATCGGCGCGGCCTTCCGCGAGCGCAAGTTCGAGTTCCTTGATAAACAGACCCTTGCCGCCTTCGAGGGCGAGGCGGGCTTCCTGCATCTGGTCGCCGCGCGTGGTCATCGGCAGCAGCTCGACCCGGCACTGCGGATGGAGGGTCGCCAGCCGCGACCGCACATGCCCGGCCTGCCAAAGCGCGAGCCGGCTTTCGCGGGTTGCGATGACCAGGCGATCCACGATCAGGCCGGGAGTGGGCAAGGAGCTGTTCGGACAGAGGCGCTGAAAGAGGCGCGATTCTACCAGCCCTTCAATTGTGCCCGAGCACCTCGCGCACCTCGGACCACTGGCGGCGGCTGACAGGCAGCCGCTCGGGCACGCCCTCGAGCACCACTTCCCAATGCGATTCGTCCTCGGTGCTGCCGACGGCCCGCTCGAATCCGGCAATCGCGGCGCGCGCCACGATGCAATTGCGATGGATGCGCACGAAAGCCCCGGCGAATTCCTTTTCGAGCGACACCAGCGATTCTTCGATGATGTGTTCGCGCTCGCGCGTGCGCAGCGTGACGTATTTCAGCTCGGCCTTGAAATAGACGACGCCCGCGAGCGGGATCAGAAGAATGCGATTGCGCTCCACAATCGAGAAATGCGCGCGCGGGCGGCCTTGGGCGCGCTCGAGCGCCTCGCGCGAAGGCGCTCCTGCATGCCGGGCCTTGCGCAAAGCGGCCGCGAGGCGCGCGGAGCGCACGGGCTTGAGCAGGTAGTCGAGCGCGTTGAGCTCGAAAGCCTCGAGCGCATGGGCATCGTGCGCGGTCACAAATACGATCGCCGGCCCGGCCTCCAGCGGCGCCAGATGCCTGGCGACTTCGAGGCCGGACAGACCCGGCATGTTGATGTCGAGCAGCAGGACTTCCGCGCCGCTTGCGGGAAGCCGCTCGAGGACCTCGAACCCGTTCGCGGCTTCGCCGACGATTTCGGTCGGGCATTGCGCGCCGAGATCGCCGAGCAGCTCCTTGATGCGCTCGCGTGCCGGCGGCTCATCGTCGGCAATGAAAAGGCGCATTGGCTTCACGCTCACGCCGTCTCCGCCTGCCCGGCGGGACGCTCGGTAATGCGCGGAAATCCGATCTCCACCACGAAGCGCCCCTGCTGCACGCGAGTCTCGAAGGTCGCCTCGGCATCGAAGAACAGTTGCAACCGCTCGCGCAGGTTATCCAGCGCCATGCGGTTTCCCGGCCGATGCGCATATTCGGAGTGGACCGGATTGACCACCCGGATGAAGACCCGGTTGCCGCGCCCTTCGATACGCACGAGCACCTCGCCTGGCTCGGTGCCGGGCTCCACGCCGTGGTAGACCGCGTTTTCCAGCAGCGGCTGCAGCACCAGCGGCGGCAGCAGCGCGTCCTGCGGAGCGTTGTCGATGTCCCATGCGATGCGCAGACGCTCGCCCAGCCGCAATTGCTCGATGCTTGCATAGCGCTCGAGCACGGCAATCTCCTCGGACAAACGCACGAACTTGCGCCCATCCGACATCAGGACCCGGAACAGATCGGCCAGATCCTCCAGCGCGGCTTCGGCGCGCTTGGGATCGCGCCGGATGAGCGAGAGCACGGCGTTCAGGCTGTTGAACAGGAAATGCGGGCGAATGCGCGCCTGCAGCGCCTGCAACCGCGCCTCCGTCAGCGCCGGAGAATAGGCTTTCGCGCGCAAGCGCAGATAAGCCAGGAGTGCCACGACGGCGAGGGCACTGAACGCGAGCACGCGCGCCAGACCCCGGTCCTGCCCCACAGAGGCACTGACCGGTTGCAACAGGTAGGCCAGTCCTGTGGCAATGCTCAGCACCGCCCCGAGAACCAGGGCGCACGCGGCCGCGTAGTGCATCGAAGCGAGCAGCGGCGAAAGCACATACAGCACAACGACGCTCGCGAGGAGCACCGGCTCGAAGAAAGCCGCGTCCTGTGAAAAGCGGCCTATGCCTTGCACCCACGTGGTTTCGGCATAGCAGGCAGCCAACAGCGCCGCAAGGTTCACGGCCACCAGAATGCGCGCGATAACGCCCAGGTTACGCAAGTCCGGCAGACCGTCTGAATAGGCGTTTTGCTTTATACTCATTGGACTTACGCTCGATCGCCCCGGGGTAGCGACAGGATGGGTTGCGTTTCGGGGCTGCGATTCGTCGCGGTGACTCATTCCAGTATGCCCCATGGCCTCTAGACAATCAAAACCGCGCAGGCCGCCCGCCCAGCGCGCGGTCCAATCCGGAGCGAGGTCCGCGCGATCTCCCGCCAAGGCGTGGTCCGGTCGTTTCGCCGAGCCCGTCGACGAACTCGTAAAGCGGTTCACCGCATCGGTGTCTTTCGATCGGCGGCTCGCCGCGGTCGACATTCGCGGCTCACTTGCGCATGCGCGGATGCTCGCCGCGCAAAAAATCCTTTCCAGGCGCGATCTGACGGCGATCGAACGCGGGATGGCGGCGATATCGAAGGAAATTTCGGCGGGCCGTTTCCAGTGGTCGCTCGACGCGGAGGATGTGCACCTCAACATCGAGAAGCGGCTCACTGCCCTGGCAGGCGACGCCGGCAAGCGCCTGCATACCGGCCGCTCGCGCAACGACCAGGTGGCCACGGACGTGCGCCTCTACCTGCGCGACGAAATCGACGCGATCCGCGCGGCGCTCGCCCGCCTGCAGAAAAACCTGCTCGATGCCGCGCGGGAACATGCAGCGCTGGTAATGCCCGGCTTTACGCACATGCAGGTTGCCCAGCCGGTCACGTTCGGACACCACCTGCTCGCCTACTTCGAAATGTTCGAGCGCGACCGGGAGCGCCTTGCCGATTGCAGGCGGCGGGTCAACCGGCTGCCGCTCGGCGCCGCGGCGCTCGCCGGCACCACGTTTGCGATTGACCGCGAAAGCGTGGCGAAGGAGCTCGGCTTCGAGGCGCTCTGCGAAAATTCGCTCGACGCCGTGTCCGATCGCGATTTCGCGATCGAGTTCGCCGCCGCGGCTTCGTTGATCCTCGTGCATCTGTCGCGTTTGTCCGAGGAGCTCATCCTGTGGATGAGCCCGCGCTTTCGCTTCGTCACGATTCCGGATCGTTTCTGCACCGGCTCCTCGATCATGCCGCAGAAAAAGAACCCGGACGTGCCCGAGCTCGTGCGCGGCAAGACGGGCCGCGTGTTCGGACACCTCGTAGGATTGCTGACCCTGATGAAGGGGCAGCCGCTCGCTTACAACAAGGACAACCAGGAAGACAAGGAACCGCTCTTCGATACCGTGGACACGGTGCGCGATTGCCTGGCGGTGTTCGCGGACCTCGTCGCCGGCATGCGGCCGGTGCCCGAGCGCATGCGCGCGGCGGCGCTCGAGGGCTTTGCCACCGCCACCGACCTCGCGGACTACCTGGTGGGCAAGGGCACGCCGTTCCGCGACGCGCACGAAACCGTTGCGCTGGCGGTCCGCGAAGCCGAGAAAAAGGGCTGCGATCTGTCCGGATTGCCGCTGGCCGTCCTCAAGCGTTTCTCCGCGGCCATAGAGGCGGACGTATTCGACTGGCTGACCCTCGAGGGCTCGGTCTCGCGCCGCAAGCACCCGGGCGGCACGGCCCCCGCGCAGGTCCTGCGCGCCGTGGCGCGCGGCAGGAAAAGGCTCGCTGCCGCATGAGCGAAATGCCGTCTCGCGTAGGCAAGTACCAGGTGATCAAATTGCTCGGGACCGGGGCGAGTTCGGAGGTCTACCTGTGCGATGACCCGTTCAACGGACGCGAAGTTGCGGTCAAGGTCGTTTCCACCGACCTGTTCGAGGACCCCACGCGCGGCAAGCTGTTCAAGAAGCTGTTCGTCAACGAAGCGTCGCTTGCCGGCAAGCTCCAGCACCCCCATATCGTGCAGATCTACGACGCGGTCGCCGAGGAAAGGCTGAACTATATCGTGATGGAGTACGTCGACGGCGGGACGCTGGAGAAGTTCTGCGCTCACGAGAGCCTGTTGCCGGTCGAGCGGGTCGTCGAGATGACTTTCAAATGCACGCGCGCGCTCGAATTCGCGCACCGCAAGGGGATCACCCACCGCGACATCAAGCCCGCGAATATCCTGCACGCGGGAGGCTCGGAGGTAAAAATCACCGACTTCGGCGCGGCGCTCATCGCCACTGCCGAAACGACGCAGATCGCCGCGATCGGCTCGCCGGCCTACATGTCGCCGCAGCAGGTCAAGGAGCACCCGCTCGACCATCGCACCGACATCTACTCGATGGGCGTGGTGATGTATCACCTCCTCACCGGCCGGCTGCCGTTCCAGGCGAGCAACAATTTCAGCCTCATCTACCAGATCACCAACCTCGATCCGCCGCTGCCCTCTTCGATCCGGCCGGAGATTCCTGCCCGTGTCGAAGCGATCGTGGCGCGCGCGATGGCACGCGAGCACGACGACCGCTATCCGGAC
>JANMXB010000305.1:0-8794 GCA_031380765.1 Pseudomonadota bacterium
AACGAGACCAACCTCGACTGGGTCGATGGCGAAGTCAACGGCGGCCATGCGTACAGCGTGGTGCTGGCGCGTAACGTGCCGGCCATCAAGGAACTGCAGACCAAGCTGGTCGCGCTGCAGGAGCGCGTCGCGCTGCCGCTGCCGGAACTGCGCCGCATCAACAAGCAGATGGCGGCCGGCGAAATGCGTACCCGTCAGGCCAAGCGTGAAATGACGGTGGCCAACCTGCGCCTGGTGATCTCGATTGCGAAGAAGTACACCAACCGCGGCCTTCAATTCCTCGACCTGATCCAGGAAGGCAACATCGGACTGATGAAGGCCGTGGACAAGTTCGAATACCGCCGCGGCTACAAGTTCTCGACCTATGCGACCTGGTGGATCCGCCAGGCGATCACGCGTTCGATCGCCGACCAGGCGCGCACCATCCGCATCCCGGTGCACATGATCGAGACGATCAACAAGATGAACCGGATCTCCCGCCAGATCCTGCAGGAAACCGGTTCCGAGCCCGATCCGGCGACGCTTGCGACGCGCATGGAAATGCCCGAGGAGAAGATCCGCAAGATCCTCAAGATTTCCAAGGAGCCGATCTCGATGGAAACGCCGATCGGGGACGACGACGATTCGCATCTGGGCGATTTCATCGAAGACCAGTCGACGATGGCCCCCTCCGATGCGGCGACATACTCGAGCCTGCGCGATGCGACCAAAGAGGTGCTCGACACGCTCACGCCGCGCGAAGCCAAGGTGCTGCGGATGCGGTTCGGCATCGAGATGTCCACCGACCATACTCTGGAAGAGGTCGGAAAGCAGTTCGACGTCACGCGCGAGCGTATCCGCCAGATCGAAGCGAAGGCCCTGAGGAAACTGCGTCACCCCTCGCGGTCCGAGCGCCTGAAGAGCTTTCTTGACCAGGAAGGCTGAACGCGAATCAAAAAAGCACGGGCCGCCACGGACTGTTCGAGGCGGCCCGTTCCTTTTCCGGAGCTGCAATGAAATTCGTCGATTACTATTTTTCCCCCGTTTCGCCGTGGACCTATCTTGGCCACACGCGCTTTGCTGAAATCGCGCGGCGCCACGGCGCATCGATCCATGCCAAGCCGGTGGACTACGGCGTCATCTTCCCGGTGTCCGGCGGACTGCCGCTGGGCAAGCGCGCCCCGCAGCGCCAGGCGTACCGGCTGGTTGAGCTGGCGCGCTGGCGAGACCATCTTGGGCTGCCGCTTACCGTCCAGCCGAAATATTTTCCGGTGGACGGATCGCAGGCTGCGTACCTGATCGCGGGCGCTGCCGAGGGTAAGCGCATGGCGGTGGCTGAAGATGTGCTGGCGGCGGTGTGGGTGCGCGAGGAAAACATCGCGGATCCGAAAACGCTTTCCGCGATTGCTGCCCGCCACGGGGTTGCGGACATCGGCCCGGTCCTCGAAGCCGGCAAGAAAATCTATGCCGCGAATACGCAGGAGGCGCTCGGGCTCGACGTTTTCGGCGCGCCCACCTATGTCTATCGCAGCGAATTGTTCTGGGGCCAGGACCGGCTCGACTTTCTCGAACGCGCGCTCGCCCGCGCGTAGCCACGGCGACAGGCACCATGACCGGAGCCACGTACAGGCTGACCGAGATCGGTCGCGCAGTGAGATCGGGCAATGACCTGTCGGTGCCGGCGGACTACCGGCGCATTCTCACGCTGGTGAAGGTCGATACCCACTTCGACGTGATCCGTGGAGCGCTTCGTCGCTATCCGGACAAACTGATCGAGGAATGGGTGGCCGAGCTCGTCGAGATCGGCTATCTCGAAACCGTGCCGGGCGACGTGGACCTGGACCTGGACTTCACGAAACCGTCTGCGCCGCCTGCCGTAAGCGGCGAGGACGCCAGGCGCATTGCGGCCGAGGCGAAAACGGCCGAGTCCGCGCTCGCGCGTGCGGGCGCGTGGATTGCCGAAGGCCGCCTCAAGAACAGGGCTGCCACGACCAGGCCCCCGGGCGAAACGACCGTGTTGATCGTCGAGGACGATCCCGACCAGCTCGCGCTTGCCGATCTGCGCGTCGCGATGGCGGGCTACAGGGTGCGTGTGGCCTGCAGCGCGCGCGAGCTCCTCGATGACCTGCGCACGCAGCCACTTCCGGAAATCCTGCTTCTTGATGTAATGCTGCCGGACGGCGACGGGTTCGATATTCTGGGCAAGCTGCGCAAGCACCCCAGATTCGCCCTGCTGCCGGTGGCGATGCTGACTGCAAAAGACGATCCGCAGGAGATCGCCAAGGGGCTCGGGCTGGGAGCGGATGCATACGTAACCAAGCCGTACAGCAAGAACATCCTTGTCGATACGATCGGCCGCATCCTGAAGATGAAGTAGCCCGGCCAGTCTGCAATAATTCCCTCCGGGGGCCGTTAGCTCATTCGGTTAGAGCAGAGGACTCATAATCCTTTGGTGGTTGGTTCGAATCCAACACGGCCCACCGCATGCAAGCGGTAATTTTTGAGAGTGACCGCCAGCTAATCAAGTATCGGTCTTCGGACTTGCAGTCAGACGCAAGGATGCATTATGAGAACTGCTTTCCCCCTCTTCGCTGTCGCGCTGCTCGCCGGCTGCGCGACGCCCGTGGGCCAGATCCCCGAGTCCGACTTCGTCCGTGAAACAAATGAGCTGGCGGTCGGGTACCAGGCGGCGTATCTGAATATTCGTGACGGGTTCGCACGATGCCTCGGCCCGCAGCCGCAGGCCGAGTTGTACACCGACATTCGTGAAGTCCGGCTCGTCGTCTACCTTGGTTACGGGCCCGGAAGCATTGTGGTCGGGACCATCACCCTCTCCGAGGTTTCTCCGACGTCGAGCCGCGTCAAGGTCGGTGTGCAAAAAATCTTCGAGGAGTCTGTGTTCGGCCCACCCGGCCCACCCGGCCGCACCCTCGCCCTCTGGCTAGACCGGGCCGCCGGCGCCACGCGCTGCGACTAGTCGGCAAGCACGCGCATCCCTGCGATTACTGGAAATCCCGGCTTGCCGTCGGCAGTTCTCCAAGCAGCCTGCTGTCGTCCACCAATCGGCGCGCAATCAGGTGCGCCACATCCCCTTCGCGTTCCAGCGCGCCGTGCACTGTCATGAGCCTGGAACCGAGCAACTCGCGACGCTGCTTGTCGACCAGCGACGGCCACACGATCACGTTGATCCAGCCGGTCTCGTCCTCGAGCGTGACGAAGACCGTGCCCGAAGCGGTGCCGGGGCGCTGGCGGCCGGTCACGATGCCGGTGACTTTTGCCGGACTGCCGTGCGGCAGCCGCATCAAGGCTTCGGCAGTGATCGAGCGCCCGCGCGCAAGACGCTCGCGCAGCAGCGCAAGCGGATGCCGGCCGAGTGAGAGGCCTACGCTCGCATAGTCGGCGATCAGGGTTTCGCCTTCGGTCGGTGCGCGCAGCTTCGGCTTTTCCTCTTTGAGGGCCGTCCCGCGCAACAGCGGGGATCGGGTCTCGATGCCGGCCACCTGCCAATTGGCCTGGTGCCGGTGTCCTGCGATTCTTTCCAGCGCCCCGGACCTGGCAAGAGCGGCAAGATCGCCGCGACCCAGGGCGGCGCGTTCCGCAAGATCCGCGACCGATGTGAACGAAGAGTCGCTGCGTATTGAAGCAATGCGCTCCGCCGCGGGCTGTCCGAAACCCTTTGCCATGCGCAGACCCAGTCTTACCGCCGGCCCGCGTTGAGGTATGGGCTCCAGCGTACAGTCCCAGCTGCTTTCCAGCACATCCACCGGCCGCACTTGCACGCCGGGTCTTTCCCCTTTTCCCTTCTGCGCATCCTGTACCAACTGCGCAGCCGAATAAAAGCCCATCGGCTGGCTGTTGAGCAGCGCGCAGAGGAACTCCGCGGGATAGTAGAGCTTGAGCCAGGCCGAGGCATAGGCGAGCAGGGCGAAACTGGCCGAGTGCGATTCGGGAAAACCGTATTCGCCGAAACCGAGGATCTGCCCGAAGATGCGATCGGCGTACTCCTGCTCGTAGCCATTCCTGAGCAGGCCGTCTTTAAGCTTTTTCTGGAAAGGCCCGAGCCCGCCCTTGCGTTTCCAGGCCGCCATGGCGCGACGCAGCTGATCGGCTTCGCCCGGCGTGAAACTGGCAGCCGCCATGGCGATTTGCATGACCTGCTCCTGGAACAGGGGTACGCCCAGCGTGCGTTCCAGGACGGCCCTGACCGCGTCGCTGGGATATTCGATCTTTTCCTTGCCGTGCTTGCGCCGCAGATAGGGATGCACCATGTCCCCCTGGATGGGACCCGGCCGCACGATGGCAATTTCGATCACGAGGTCGTAGAACTTCTCCGGCTTGAGCCGGGGAAGCATCGACATCTGCGCGCGCGATTCGATCTGGAATACCCCAACAGTGTCGGCTTTCTGCATCATTGCGTAGACGGCTGGATCCTCTGCCGGGATATCCTGCATCGTGCGCACCGTACTGCGCCGTTCCCCGACAAGCTGCAGCGCGCGCCGGATCGCCGAGAGCATGCCGAGCGCCAGCACGTCGACCTTCATCAATCCGACCGCTTCAAGGTCGTCCTTGTCCCACTCGATGATCGAGCGATCCGGCATTGCTGCATTCTCGATCGGCACCAGGCGCGAGATTTTTCCGCGCCCGATCACGAATCCTCCGACGTGCTGGGAGAGATGCCTTGGAAACCCGCGCAGCTCGCCGACGATTTCGATCAGCTGCCTTACGGTCAGCGCGCCCGGATCGAAGCCCGCTTCACGCAGCCGTCTGGAGAGCGAGCCGGGCTCGTCCCACCAGGCAAGCAGCCTGGCGAGCCGGTCGACTTGTTCGAGCGAAAAGCCGAGCGCCTTGCCCACGTCCCTCAGGGCGCTTTTCGATCGATAGCTGATGACGGTAGCTGCGATGGCCGCGCGCTCGCGGCCATACTTCTGATAGATGTACTGGATGACCTCCTCCCGCCGGTCGTGCTCGAAGTCGACGTCGATGTCGGGAGGTTCGTTGCGCTCTGTCGAGATGAAGCGCTCGAACAGCAGGTTCGAGCGTTCGGGATCGATCTCGGTGATGCCGAGGCAGTAACACACCGCGGAATTGGCTGCCGAGCCGCGTCCCTGGCAAAGGATTGCCTTCTCCCGCGCGAAGCGCACGATGTCGTAAACCGTGAGGAAGTAGTACTCGTATTGCTTTTGCCTGATGAGTGCGAGTTCTTTTTCGACAAGCAAGCCCACATCCGGCGGCATGCCTGCGGAGTAACGCTTCGCCGCGCCTTCCCAGACAAGTTCCCGCAGATAGGCCGCCGGGGTTCTGCCTTCGGGCACGACCTCTTGCGGATACTCGTAGCGCAACTCGTCGAGCGAAAACCTGCAGAGTGCGGCGATCCTGATTGTTTCGGCCATCAGCGCTTCGGGATAGAGCTGCGCGAGTCGAATGCGTCTGCGCAGATGACGTTCGGCGTTCGCAAAGAGCGCGTGCCCCGCATCTGCCACGGTGGTACCCAGGCGAATCGCGGTGAGTGTGTCCTGCAGCGGGCGGCGTGAGCGGACATGCATATGCACATCGCCTGATGCGGCGAGCGGGAGGCCGCAAGTTTTTCCCAGTGCGTTCAGTTCGGCCAGACAGGCCTTGTCCCGGGGACCGCAATGCAGTTCGGCCGCGATCCAGGCGCGGCCCGCGAACCGTTCCGCCAGCCAGCGCGCGTGTTCCTCATCGACGCGCTTGCCAGGAACGAGCAGCGCCAGGCAGCCTGGCAATCCGGCCTCGAGGTCCGCCCGGCAGAGGCTGTAGGTCCCTTTCTTTACGCGGCGCCCGAGCGTAATCAGTTCGCACAGGTTACCGTAGCCTTCGCGGTTCGTCGCAAGCAGAACCAGTTTCGGCCCGTCAAGAAGAGTGATTTCGCTGCCGGCGATCAGATTGAGACCAACCTGCCTGGCCGCGACGTGCGCCCGCACGATTCCGGCGAGGGAGCATTCGTCGGTAATCGCCAGCGCCGCATACCCCAAGGCATGCGCCTGCTCGACAAGTTCGGCCGCATGCGAGGCACCGCGCAGGAAACTGAAATTCGAGACGCAATGCAGCTCCGCATACGCGGGCAGGGAGTCAGCCGAATATTCCATGCAAATACCAGTGCAGCGATTGGGTACCGCGTTCGCGATAGATCCACAACAGCGATTCTGTTTGCGCACGGGCGACGAAATAGTCGCGCGCTGCGTCGTGGCCGTCCCACCAGCCCGATTCGATGCGCTCCGGGCCGGCCAGCAACGCGAGAGGGCCGTCGCAATGCGGCGCCGAGCCGATCTCCTCAAGCCGTTTCGGTCGCTGCAGCAGCCACAGCGGACGGGTGCCGAACCCGGGCGAGGTCCCGCGCTCGCCAGGCTCGGTAACCCGCCACGCCGATTCCGGGCGGTGTCCCGCGTCAGCAGCAATTCCGCTCACCGCCTGGTTACCCAGCCGCGCCCGCAGGCGCTCGATCAGGCCCCGCCAGTCGCCAGGGCGCTTGAGGGTGTCGTCAAGCAGGTCCAGGTTGCCATGCGCGATGGCGAGGATGTCGTCGGCAGCAAGCGCAATGTGGCGCACCGGTTCTTTCAGCGTAAGCGCGGAGAGCTTCTCGCGGGCAAGCACGACGAAGTGTTCGGTGTCGCGGCTTGGCCGCACTAGACCGATCTCGACATCGGTGCGCGTCTCTTTATGAAAGAGCTCGATACGCAGGCGCTGAATACCGCCATCGCGCGCAGCGAGAAATCCGCCGAGCTGCACGATCAGCCGGCGCAGGGCAAACACCAAGGCCTCTGCTTCGCGCACTTCCGCCGGCAATTCGAGGCCGGCGTGAAACCGCTCCGGAGGCACGAAGAACTCGCGCGGATCGGCCAGGACACCCAGCGCCCGGTCCAGTTCCTCGCGCAGCGCACCCCCGAAACGTTGGGCAAGCCCTGCGCGCGGCAGGGCGAGCACTTCGCCGATGGTGCGCACACCGACGGCTTCCAGCGTTGCAAGAATGCGCGCGTCGCAATCGAGTGCCTCGACCGGCAGCGGTTGCAGCCTTCGAGCGAGGTCGCCAAGGTCGGGGCAGGCGGAGGGAGAGCCTCCGCGGGCAAGCAACCAGGCCCCGTGTGCGCTCGGCGCAGAGGCTGGGCAGGCGGTATAGCCCATCTCCGAGGCGCCTTGCGCAAGGCCCGCGGCGATAGCCGAAGCGCCGCCGAAAAGTTTCAGGCTGCCGGACACTTCAAGCAACAACCCTTCGGCGCCGGCCGCGCCGGCCACAAGCGCGACTTTCGGCGTATAACGGCCGGCCCACGCGGCGACCCCCTCGAGTGCTGCACGCTCCGCGGCTGCATCACGCTCGTGGAAGTGAAGGCGGGGCGCAAGCGCGGCCGCAGCTGCACGAGCCATGCGGGGGCGCACGCCCTGGGCGAAAGCCGCTGCGTTGCAGTCAACGACATGACGGTCTTGCGCCACCGCCCAGGGCTCAGCCGTGGACGAGGCGCGCAGGAACGTTTCGAGCGGCAGGCGCGGTAGGGACAACGCGGCCCAGTGCAGCGGGGTTGATTGCATGGTCGATTGGGGAAGGGTTGTGCTGCGGCGTTTCGCGCAGTGATTCGCGCGGCGACTCAACCACCGGCGCGGGCGTCAGAAGGATGGGCCGTGCAAGCGGTCCGCCGCGGCGCTTGAGGATTTTCACCGCGAGCTCACCCTTGATGCTTTGAAGATGCAGGCGCAACGCGGCGGGAGAGGCTTCGCGCGCAGCCAGCGGCGCGCGGAAAATAAAGGCGAGCGCCGGACTGCCCTCGGCGGCGATCTGGAGGCGCCGCAGCTGCGCGAATGTGGCTTTTTCAGGCCAGCCAAGCACCGCGCCGCATGCCCCTGATTGCAGCGCCTGCTCGATGGCCCAGAGGGTTTCCCTGGAAGACCGGACACGCACGATCATTACGCGGGCCAGATCGATCCCTGCGGCCTCCAGCGCCGGGGCATAAGGCAGGTAGGGCGGAGCTATCCAGACAAGCCAGCGTCCTTGCCTGGACAGCCGCGCAAGCGCCGGGCCGAGCGCACGGACTTCGCCTATGCCCGCATGCTCCGGCAGCAGCTCCGTAAGGGTGCCGGCAGGCCAGCCGCCACCGGGCAATTGGGCATCGAGCGGCGCAAATCCGGTCGGTATGCCCGGCAGCTCTGCGCGCGAAAGCTCACCGGCACGCCAGACGAGGCCGTGGTGCAGAATGTCCGTGAGCGCGGTGAGAGAGGGCATGCTGGGGTAGGCGATACGGATGCCGCAGGCATTCGTAAAGCGGCAGTTACTGTGTTTTTATACAGTAATCGACTTCCCGGCAAAAATCAATGCCGGCGGGTAAAGCCTTCACCCTGCGGACAGATGGGCCCGCTCCAGCCGCGCCACATACATGATTTCCGGCCCAGCGGCGGGAATTGGACTTAAGGGGTGGCGGACGAGTGCGCATCATATTAGTGCGATCCATTTTTGAGCGCACCAATTCGGGCAAGAGGGGATTCACTAAAACCGCGAGCGAACCGTCCTGCATTCTGATCAGTTTGGTCTATGACGTTGTTTGCCAAAGCATTACCGGTCCTAGATTGGTGCGCACCGAGACATGGCACAGGCCGTGCAAATAGGGGGCCGGACGTGCGGGATCGTCGCAGCCGAGGTGGATGCGGCGAGTTCGCATGGAATTCAGGCAACGCTCACATCAATCCGGGAGAAAGCAAACATGCAACGCAGAGGTTTTCTGAAAAAACTGGCAGTGGGCGCCGCTGTCGCCGCTGCTTTCAGCTATGGGCCGTACGCCCTGTCCGCCGACACCATCAAGGTCGGCATACT
>JANMXB010000306.1:0-6396 GCA_031380765.1 Pseudomonadota bacterium
GCACGCTGATCTGCAGCGCGTTGTTGGCGGGGGGATTGTTGGGAATCCAGCCGCTCCAGACCAGGGTGTACCCCTCGCGCATCAGGAAGCCGTTGCCGCCGTGCTCGGCGGTAGTTGGGTCATTGTTGGATACGGCGCTGTTGAACTGGTGCAGCGTGCGCTTGTTGCCACGGTTGTTGACGTCGTAGAACAGGGTGCCGTTCCCCTTCGCCATGTCAGCCGGCTTCAGGATGTCGAGGTCGGCGGAATATTCGACGCGGCCTGCCGCGTTCTTCGGGGCGCGGTCGAGGTCGACGATGCCGGCATTGGCCGGGTCCTTCGGGTCGAGTTCGCCGTAAAACCTGCCGGCAATGCGTTCGTAGGCGCCGGTGTTGCCGTAAGCCTGGCCCGCCGCGAACGGCGCGCGCTTGGCGATTTCGACTCTTGTCACGACCGCGGTCGCGCCACCGCTTGTCGCCAGCACGGTCGCGGCCAGCGCGACCAGGGTTGCGTTGTGCATAGTTCCTCCCCTCGGGTTCATCGTTGTGAATGTACGCGTACCGGCGCTGCCTAGTGCAGGTTCCTGGCGAACAAAGCGAAAAGCCGTTCCCAGTGCCGTTCCGCGGCCGGCTTGTTGAAGATCCCCGCGCGCAGCGGAAAGGCAAAGCCGTGCTCGACGCCCATGTACCACTCGACGCGGGCGCGCAGGCCGGGCGTCGCTTGAAGGTGCGCTTCCAGCTTGTCGATCATTTCCTTGGGCGCGTACTTGTCGGTCTCGGCGCAGCCGAAGTAGAGCTCGCCTTTCACCCGGTTGGCGAGAAGGTGCGGGGAATCGGGGGCGTCGGTCATAAGGCGCACGCCATAGATCGAGGCGGCGCACTTCACGCGTTCAGGAAAACCTCCAGCCGCGGCGAACACGTAAGGCCCGCTCATGCAATACCCCACGGCGCCGAGCGCGCTCGCCCTGGCTGCTTTTTGGCTGTCGACGAAATCGAGCATGGCCTGGGTGTCGCGCATTACCAGATCGATGGACAAGTGCTCCATCATCGCGAACATGCGCTTGAAGCCTTCCTCGTCGCGCACCATTTTGAATTCGCGCGTCTTGCGGTAATACATGTTCGGCAGTACTACGTAGTAGCCCACCGTAGCGATACGGCGGGCCATGTCGTGCAGCTCCTCGCGCTTGCCGGGTGCGTCCATATAGAAAAGCACCGCCGGAAAGGGCCCGCCTTCCTCCGGATGGGTGATGAAAGTGTTCATCGCGCCGTCGGGAGTGCGGATGTCCAGCTCTTTTTCGATCATGGGTAACCGCCACGCGATTTAGAGATCAATAAAGTGGGTTGCCAGGCGGCAATGATACGCAGCATCCGGTTTGCGCGATTGAGCCTTGCGCCGACCTTACGCGATGCTGCACCGCATGGTTGTCCGTGCCGATCTGGCTGATAGAGTTTTCCCGCTGATCTTCCGGTCAGCAGCCACCGATGGGAGGAAACGATGAAACACATGAAGATCGGCTTGATCGCCGCTGCGGCGATGGCATGGAGCGTGTCGGCCACAGCGCAGTCCAATTGGTATCCGAGCAAATGGGGCCCCAACGATGAAATCGGCGCGGCGAACTACATGAACGCCGCAACTGCATTGCAGGCGGCCCGCCTGGTCAAGACAGGAAAAGTTTATTCGCTCGGCATCACCGTGAGCACAACGACGCCCGCTTACCCGCCGCGGAGCTGCTCCATCTACATCGTCCAGCCGGGCCAGACGGGGTCGGCCGAAGGGTTGGGGACGACCCACACGACGTATAACGACGACATCCTCAATTGCTGGAACGGCATCGGTACCCAGCTCGACGGCCTTGGCCACATCGGCGTGGGGGACCGCTATTACAACGGCAACAAGTGGGGTGAATTCGCCACGATCGGCGGGCTGAAGAAGCTCGGCACCGAGAAGATTCCGCCGATGGTTGCTCGCGGCGTGTTGCTCGACATGGCGGCCTACCTGGGTGTCGATGTCGTCAAGGAAGGCACGGCCTTCAATCGGGCGGAGATCGACGGTGCAATGAAAAAGCAGGGCGTCCAGATCCACCAGGGCGATGTAGTCATCTTCCACACGGGGTGGCTGAGCCTGATCGACAAGGATCCCAAGCGCTATGCCGCTGCCGAGCCGGGCGTGGGGCGCGAAGGTGCGCGGTATCTGGTTTCGAAAGGCGTGGTAGCGGTGGGTGCGGACACCTGGGGCGTCGAGGCGATTCCATTCGAGAAGGACGCCGGCGTCTTCGAGGTCCACCAGATCCTGCTGCCGATGAGCGGAACCTACATCCTTGAAAATATCAACACGGCTGAGCTCGCGAAGGACAGGGCCTACGAGTTCATGTTCGTCCTCGGGCAGAACAAGTACCAGGGCGCCGTGCAGTCGATGATCAACCCGGTGGCGATCCGCTGAAACAAGATTCCAGGCGAGGGCCGGTCCCGGTCAATGTCAGCAAGTCAGCCCTGAGGACCGCGCCCACGCTTGGGATACCGTATCGAAATGTCAGTAGCCTCGGGTGCCGCCGACTGGTCATTCCCGCCTCGCGGCGTCGCGCATGCAAACCAGCGACCGAAGCGCAATGCCGGAGGCCACGTTGCACCCCGGCGAGAGGATGAAGTTGCGCGGTCCGCCGGCCTGCGCGAGCGCATCGGCGACCTCGGCGCGAATTTCAGGCAGCGAGCGTTCCTGCAGGCGGGATTCGTCCACCCCACCCATGACGCACTTCGGCGTGAGTTTGCGTACCGAGGCGATCGAAGGGTTTCCGGCAAGCCGGTCGGACCAGCTGAAGACTTCGCACGGGTAGTGAAGGATCCTCGTGAGGTCAATCGGATTGCCATGGGCGTGCACGATGCGCACCAGGCCCTCCATTGCGCCGAGCAGGCGCAGGTCGTACGGCTCGTGAAAAGCGCGGAACTCAGCGTCGCTGATGCCGCGTGAGGAGGACGGCACAATGCACGCATTCGTGGCATACAGCACACCGTCGACCGGCACTTTCCTGATTTCTGCGATGTAGTCGACGAATGTATCGGTGAGCGCGGTCAGCATCGCCGCCGCCTCGCGAGGGTGGCTGCGAATAAACGGCGCTTTGGAAAAACCGGCTGCGAACAACAGCGAGAAAAATGGCTCGAACACGGTGTCGACGAGTGGGACATCGGGACCCAGGCTCTCGCGCATGATGCGAAGGCATCTGATCTGCTCGGCGAAGATTCGCGCGCTCATCGGCTGCCTGGTGAAACGCAGCATGTCTGCGCGCGTTTCGATCGTCTCCATGCCGGCCGGCGGCGCGAGCCGGTAGTCGTTCATTACCTTGCAGACGTCCCAATCGCAGGCCGCCTGGAAAACGAGCTGGCGCCGGGCGTTTTCTTCGCCATCGACGCCGTCGGTGACGAAATTGCACCATGCCAGGCTGGGTGGGTGATCGACCGGGTCGCCACGGATCGCGGCCCGCAATCGCTGCATCTTGTTCATGGATCGTGAATCATACTCAGTGTTTCCCGGGAATGAGACAATCCGGCTGCAGTCAGCGGTTCACCGGGGGAAAGCATGGTGCTGAAATGGCTTGGGGGAGGCAAGCTCGATCATCCGCTGGCGGATGAAAAGAGCGCCAGGGAAGTATTCGCGGCATTGCCGACGGACGATGCCGCAAAGGCGATCGAGGAGATTCGCCACTGGATCGAATCGGTGATCGAAACCGAGGGGTTCAAGACCGAGCGACGAGTCGAACTCGTTCTTCGGCTCGACGAGGCAGCGCAGGCGCACCAGCACAAACTCAGTCGCGACTACCTGTCCAATCCGGCCCTGTCGAAGTTCCAGGAGGCGCGCCTCTGGGGCGCGCTGTCGGTCTTATGGAACGATCTTGCCGCAGCCTACGCGGCATGCCTCGAGCAGATCGCGGCCGATTCGGGCGCCGCGGGCCGCCTGAAGGCGCAACTGCCGCTGCTGGTCACCCGCGCGGTGCGTGCCTGCGCCGCGCGGCTCAAGTGGAATTACCTGCACTACCAGTCGGGCGGAGCGTCTGTATGGGCGGCCTTCGGCAAGGTATACCGGTTTGCCGAGGCAAAAAAAATCCAGCGCGAGAATGTGTCGCCCTATGCGCGCATGACGCTCACCACCAGCGCCGAGCGCGAATTCACCAAGGCGCTGATGCTGGCTGCGTCTTCTCCCGATTGCCTGATGCCGGCCGAGATCGAATTGGCCGAACGTATCATCGCGCATCTGGCCGGGTCGTTCCTGATCAGCGACTCGCATCAGGCGCAGTCGACCTACAACTGGATCGACCTCGCGGGGAGCACGCCTCCCAAGCGGCTGACGCAGGCACCGCCGGCAGGCCCCGGACTGCGTTTTTTTGCCGCGGGTGCGGCCAACGAGAAGCTCGAAGGCATGATCCGCACTACGCAGGGCGGAGCCGTTCCCACGGACCTCAACCTCGGCGGTACCTACGATGCTTCCAGGGTCCTGCACGTGCTGCGCCATCTGCGGACCTATTGGGCGGCGACGCCGCCGGTGCGCAAAAATGATCGCTACGAGGTGGCGCACAGGCTTTGCGTAGTGAACGGCTTCGCGGGCGTTCGCGCGCGCCTTCAGGACGGGGAAAAGGCGCCGGCCGAGACCTGGCTCACGCGGAACATCAGTTCGGGCGGCATCGGCGCGGCGGTCGACAAGGCACAGGGCGACTGGCTGGCCATCCGCAGGCTCGTGGGACTCAGCGTCGAGGGCGGCAGCGGCGGATGCACGGTCGGCATGGTGCGGCGCTGCAGCCGCGGAGAGCAGCGGGAGCTCTTTGTGGGCCTGCGCACTTTCGCCAAAATGGCGTTCGCGGTCACCCTCGGCGGCATCGAGCCTGCCGAAGCCATGCTCCTGAGCGACGGCGGCATGCTCAAGGACGATGCGCTGATCTGTTTGCGCGAAGGCGGGTACGACGCACGCGTAAGCCCGACAATGGCCTTCGACGGCCGCAACTACCTGCTGGTCCCGGTCGAAATCGTCGAAGGGGGCGAGGACTTCGAGATTGCGCGATACCGCCCGATGCAACAGTCCTGAGACCGGCGTTTCGCCCTGCGGTGTCAGGCAAACTGCCCGGCGACCCAGCCTGACGACCAGGCCCACTGGAAGTTGTAGCCGCCGAGCCACCCGGTCACGTCGACGACCTCGCCGATGAAATACAGGCCGGGGACCGCGGTGGCTTCCATGGTCCTGGACGAAAGTGCCGTCGTTTCGACGCCGCCCAGGGTCACCTCGGCTTTTGCGTAGCCGAGCGTTCCCGAGGGCATCAGCGTCCAGCGCTTGAGCGCGCCGGCGGCGGACTCGATTTCGCGATTGGACATTTCATTGAGCGGTCGCTGCCAGCCGGACAAGGCGGTCCATTCCTGCGCGAAACGGCGTGGCAGCCTCGCGGACAACAGGCTGGCGAGGGGATTCTTCGAGTGGCGCTCGGCGGCGAGCCATTGGCCGGCGTCGGTGCCGGGGAGCAAGTCGATTTCCACCGGGTGCCGCATTCCTTCCTGCGCCTGCCAGTAGGTTGAAACCTGCAGGATTGCCGGTCCGGACAGTCCGCGATGCGTGATCAGGATGCTTTCGTGAAATGAAGGTTTCCCGTGGCAGCTGGCAACCGCGTCGATCGCAACGCCGGACAGGGCTCCAAGGGGCTCGAGAACTTCCGGCGCAAGGGCGAGCGGCACGAGGGCAGGGCGTGGCGGCACGATCGGCAGGCCGAACTGCTCCGCGATCCGGTAGCCGAACGGCGATGCGCCGATCTGCGGCAGCGCCAGCCCGCCGGTGGCCATGACGACCGATTCGCACCCGAATGTCCCCTTGTCGGTCGCGACAGAAAAACGCGTTCCATCGGACGCAAAGGGCGAAATCGCCTGCACCGAGCAAGGATGCGCCCACTGGACTGCGACCCGGTCGCACTCGGCTTTGAGCATTTCCGTGATCTGGACCGCGGATTCGTCGCAGAACAGCTGGCCGAGCGTTTTTTCGTGGAAGCGGATCCCGCGGCGCTCGACCATCGCGATAAAATCGCGCTCGGAGAAGCGCGCCAGCGCCGAACGGCAGAAATGCGGGTTCTTCGACAGGAAATTCGCGGGTCCGACGCGGCGGTTGGTGAAGTTGCAGCGGCCGCCGCCGGAGATCCGGATGCGCTCTCCGAGTTTCAGCGCGTGTTCGACGAGCAACACCCGGCGGCCGCGGGCCCCGGCCTGGGCGGCGCACATCATGCCGGCGGCGCCGGCGCCGATCACGATCACGTCGAAGCGCAAGATGAGCATTCTACTGGAGCGAGCCATGTCCCGGTCCTGGGACGTCTTCTGCAGGGTGATCGACAATTTCGGCGACGCCGCCGTGTGCTGGCGGCTGGCCCGGCAGCTTGCCGCCGAACATGACGGCCGGGTG
>JANMXB010000321.1:0-3755 GCA_031380765.1 Pseudomonadota bacterium
CGTACCCGGCGGCGTTGATTCCATAGTCGGGATCCGGCGCGTAGACGATGTTTCCGGCCAGGTCGATCTTGATCAGCGACGAGGCCGTGATCTCATCGTAGGCGAGCCCGTAGGGGTTGATGAGGAAGTGGTGCCCGGGACCAGGAACGCGCGCGGAGATGTGGTTGTAGACCATGTCGGTCCAGCCATACAGGTCCACAAGGCGATACGCGGCGGCGAGGTCGACCCGCACCGCCCACTCCGCGTCGCTCACGTGCGCCTTCACTTCGGCCGCGTTGGCCGTCGTGCCCGAATAGGCCAGTGCCGCATTGCGATCATTCATGAATGTGCTCCTCATAAATTCGTGGTCCGGAATCCGCCTGCAAGTTTACAAGTATCGGGGATGGCGCGGGTCGGTGCACGGCGCGATCGCGAATTGACTGTTTCCGGATTGGAAACGGCAGTCGCATGCCTGTCGCCGCGCGCGAGCCCGCCGCACTGCGCCATCGACTCCTGCCCGGGATTCGCGCCTTTTCGACCTCATCGGGTTTGCAAGCGACCGGGCGCAGGCGCAAGATGCTGCGGATGTCGTGCCCGGCAGCGCTGAATCAACAGAAAGAGGGAATTTCATGAACGAGAAAAGACTGCGGTCGTTGATAGCCGGCGTGAAGACGCACAGACTTTCCCGGCGCCGCTTTGTCCAGATCATGGCCGGCGTCGGCCTCACCGCTCCCATGGCCACCCAGCTCCTGTCCTGGTCCGGCGTCGCCCACGCCCAGATGAGGTCCGACTACAAGCCCACCAAACGCGGCGGCGGCGGGGCGCTCAAATTGTTGTGGTGGCAGGGCGCGACGCTGCTCAACCCGCACTTCGCGGTCGGCACGAAAGACCAGGAAGGCTCGCGCATTTTCTACGAGCCGCTTGCCGGCTGGGATCCGGAGGGCAACCTCGTTCCCATCCTCGCGGCCGAAGTCCCCTCGGTGCAGAACGGCGGCCTCGCCGCGGATGGCAAGTCGGTCGTCTGGAAAATGAAGAAAAACGTGCAGTGGCACGATGGCAAGCCCTTCAGCGCCGACGACGTGATGTTCAACTGGGAGTACAACGCGGACCCGGCCACGGCTTCGGTGTGGATCGGCAGCTACCAGGACATCAAGTGCGAGAAAATCGACAGCCATACGGTGCGCATCCAGTTCAAGAAGCCGACCCCGTACTGGGCGGATGCTTTCGTCGGCACGCGCGGGATGATCATTCCCAAGCACCTGTTCGAGGCCTACAAGGGCGGCAAGTCGCGCGAGGCGCCGGCCAACCTCAAGCCGGTCGGCACCGGGCCCTACAAGTTCGTCGATTTCAAGCCGGGCGACATGGTGCGAGGGGCGATCAACACCACTTACCACGAGCCGAACCGGCCTCACTTCGATTCGATCGAGATGAAGGGCGGCGGCGACGCGGTTTCGGCGGCGCGCGCGGTGATGCAGACCGGGGAGTTCGACTACGCATGGAACATGCAGGTCGAAGACGAAATATTGCTGCGCCTTGAAAAAGGCGGGCGCGGACGCGCGGAGATCACCCCCGGCGGCAACATCGAGCAGATCCAGCTCAACACCACCGACCCGTGGACCGAAATCGACGGCGAGCGCTCGAGCCTGAAGTCGAAGCACCCCACGCTTTCCGATCCGGCAGTGCGCGAAGCGCTCAACCTGCTCGTCGACCGCGGCTCGGCCCAGGAGCACATCTACGGCCGCACCGGACTTGCCACGCGCAACTTCGTCAACGCCCCCAAGCGGTTCGTCTCGCAGAATACGAAATGGGAATTTAACATCGACAAGGCGAACCAGCTCCTCGAGTCGGCGGGATGGAAAAAAGGTGCCGACGGCATCCGTGCCAAGGATGGCAAAAAGCTCAAGTACGTGTTCCAGACCTCGATCAACGCGCCGCGCCAGAAATGCCAGGCGATCGTCAAGCAGGCCTGCCAGAAGGCGGGCATCGAGATCGAAGTCAAGGCGGTGACGGCATCGGTGTTCTTTTCTTCCGACGTCGCGAATCCGGACACCTATCCCAAGTTCTACGCCGACATCCAGATGTACACGACCACCATGACGCAGCCCGACCCGGAGCTGTTCATGGACCAGTTCTGCTCCTGGCAGGCCGCCAGCAAGGAGAACAAGTGGCAGGGCCGCAACATTACGCGCCTGAGGAGCGACGACTACGACAAGACCTATCGCGCGGCCGAGGACGAGCTCGACCCGGTGAAGCGCGCAACATTGTTCATGCGCCTGAACGACATCGCGGTCGAATCGCGCGCGGTCATTCCGCTGGTGTACCGCCCACGGGTGGCCGCCGTGTCGAACAAGCTCCGGCCGCAGCTCTCGGGCTGGGACAACGATCTGTGGCTGTTGAAAGACTGGTACCGCGAGGCATGAGCGCCTGAATCCATGGGCAGGTACGTCCTGCGGCAACTGCTCATCGCGATTCCGAGCCTGATCGGGATCAGCATTGTCCTTTTCACGGTGCTTGCCCTCGCGCCGGGCGACCCTTTCGAGGAGCTGGCCACCAATCCGAACGTGCCGGCCGAGGTGCGCGCCAGCCTGCGCGCCAAGTTCGGCCTCGACGACCCGGTCCCGGTGCGCTATGTGCGCTGGGCCGGCGCGATGGTGCAGGGGGACTGGGGATTTTCATTCGCGAGCCGCATCGACGTCGACAAGCTGATCCTGCAGCGCATCCCGGTCACGCTGTTCGTGATCGGCTCGTCGCAGCTTCTCGCGCTGCTGATCGCGCTGCCGGTGGGCGTCTATGCGGGGACGCGTCCCTACTCGGTCTTCGACCAGGTCGCCAGTACGCTGGCGTTCATCGGCTTCTCGCTGCCGACCTTCTTCACCGGGATCCTCCTGATCCTCGTCTTCAGCGTCACGCTCGACTGGCTGCCCATCGTCTATCGCGCCGACATCAGCGCGGAAGGCTGGCGATGGTATTGGGAGCACTTCAAGCAGGCGCTGATGCCGGTTGCCGTACTTGGGACTTTCCAGGCTGCTTCGTGGACGCGCTACGTGCGCTCGGCGGTGCTCGACGTGATCCGCCTCGAGTACGTCACCACCGCGCGCTCCAAGGGGCTTTCCGAGCGCGTGGTGGTCGTGAAACACGTGGTGCGCAACGCGCTGATACCGGTGGTGACGCTGGTCTTCCTGCAGATGCCGGCGATCTTTGGCGGTGCGATCGTGACGGAACAGATTTTCCGCGTGCCGGGCATCGGGTCGCTCCTCATCAGCGCGATCCAGGCCAACGACACCCCGGTGATCATGGCAGTCACGTTCGTGCTGTCGTGCCTGGTCATCCTCTGCAATCTCGCTGCCGACATACTCTATGGCTGGCTCGATCCTCGCATCTCCTACCGGTAGCGCGGCGCCGCGGGCGGCCAGCCGAGCGGCTCCGGTTTCGCCGGGCGCGGAGGCCTGGCGGCGCTTTCGCCGCCACCGTCTTGCGCTTGCTGGTGCGCTGATCCTGCTCATCCTGGTGTTCGGCGTGCTGTTCGGTCCGTTGCTGTGGCACGTCCAGATCAACGAGATCGATTTCACCGCGCGGCTGAAAAGTCCCTCCTGGCAGCACCCCTTCGGCACCGACGACCTGGGCCAGGACGTGTTCGCACGCATGCTTTACGGCGGGCGGATCTCGCTCGCGGTCGGCCTGGCGGCCATGCTGATCGCGGTCACGGTCGGCACGGTCGTGGGCGCGGTCGCCGGCATTTCGCGCGGCGGCGTCGACGCGGCTTTGATGTGGCTGAC
>JANMXB010000394.1:0-2256 GCA_031380765.1 Pseudomonadota bacterium
CATGAAAAAGCAACTGAGAGCACTCGTTGTACTGGCCTCGTTGGCCGCAGCCCCGGCCTTTGCGCAGCAACCCGTCGAAATCAAAATCAGCTACCAGCCCGCGGTGTACTGGGCGCTGCCCTTCTACGTCGCCACCGAGAAAGGCTGGTGGGCCGAACTTGGCCTCAAGCCGGTATTCAGCACTTTTCCCGCCGGCGTGCCGCAGATCGCGGCCTCGGCCGCCAAGTCCTGGGACGTCGGAGGGACGGGCTCGGTACCCGCGGTGCTGGGCGCCGCGCGCTATAACCTGCTGACCATCGGCCTCACCAACGACGAATCGCAGGGCAATGCGCTCATGGCGAGCGGCGCGAAGGCCGACGCATTCATGAAGAATCCGGCTTCGATCAGGGGCCAGACCATCGTGCTGACGGCGAACTCCACCGGCGACTACGCGGTGCAGTCCTGCCTGGCCAAGTGGGGCCTCAAGAAAGCCGACGTCACGATCAAGAGCATGGGACAGGCGGAGATCATGTCCGCGGTGTCGAGCAACAACGCCGACCTGGCGGGCCTGTGGGCGCCGAACATCTATACGCTGGAGGAGAAAGCCGGCGCGAAAGTCATCTGCTCGGGCAAAGACGCCGGCGCGATGATTCCCGGCGCGCTCATCGTGCGTGCCGAGTACGCCAGGGAGCAGCCGCAGAACATCGCGAAATTCCTCGCCGTTTACCTGCGCACCTGGAAGTGGATGGACGCGCACCGCCCCGAAGCAATAGCAATGATGAAAAAGTTCTACGAGCAGGGCGGCGTGATGATCTCGGAAGCCTCGATGAAGAAGGAATTCGATACCCGGCCGGTGCACGACCTCGCCGGGCAGATCCGCGTCATGAATCGCGCCTCCGGGACATCGGAAGTCGACGGCTGGATGACCAAGATCGGCGAATTCATGAAAGGCACCGGCGCGATTGCCGAGCCGCCCGCGGTGAAGGGCTATGTGACCGACGACTTCATGCGCATGGTGGACCGCGACCCGAAGCTCAAGGAGTTCGCGAATCGTTCTAACTAGGGACGCCAGGGGGAGCGCGCCGGGAGCCTGGATCGGGGTCGCGACGCTGCTGGCGCTGCTTGTCGCCTGGTATGCGCTGACCACCCTGACCCAGACCATCAGCCCAGCGCGTTTCCCCGCGCCGGCTGAAGTCTGGGACGCGCTGCGCCAGATCACCGTCACGGGCTACGCCGATGCGCGCCTCCACGCGCATGTGCTGCACAGCGTGAAGCTCGTGCTGATGGGTTTCTTCGCCGCCGCCGCAGTGGGCGTTCCGCTCGGCCTGGCGATGGGCTGGAGCCGCGGCATCGAGGCCTTCGCCAATCCCGCGTTCCTGCTCATCCGGCCGATCCCGCCGCTTGCATGGATTCCGCTGGCGATCGTGTGGCTTGGCCTTGATGACGGCGCCAAGGTGCTGATCATCTGGTTCGCGGCTTTCGTCCCCTGCGTGATCAACAGCTACAGCGGCGTGCGCGCTATCGACTCACACCTGCTCGAGGCCGCGCGCACGCTCGGCGTGCCGCGCGCGATGTTCGTGCGCGAAGTGCTGGTGCCGGGCGCATTGCCGATGATTTTCACCGGCTTGCGCCTTTCGCTGCAGGCCTGCTGGACGACGCTGGTCGCCGGGGAACTCATCGGCGCGATTGCCGGGCTGGGCCACGTGCTCTACCAGGGGTCGCTCGACATCTTTCCCGCGATGATCCTGGTCGGCATGATTGCGGTCGCGCTTACCGGCGCGGCCATGACCGCGCTGCTCGGCTGGATCGAGTTGCGGGCCATGCCCTGGCGGCGCGCATGAACGACGCGCCCTTGTCCCGCGCGCGCCTCGCCGCGCTCTCGGCTGCGGGCGCAATTGCGTTCTTGGGCTTGTGGACGCTGCTTGCGGTTTGCGGCCTTGTGCAGCCCCGCTTCCTGCCGACCCCGTTGGAGGTTTTCGACACGTTCGCCGGCCTCACGCAGAAACCCTTCGTCGGCTACACCCTGCAGCAGCACCTCCTCTCCAGCTTCGGCCGCTTCGGCATGGGCTTCGGCCTGGCGGTTGCGATCGGGATTCCGCTGGGACTCCTCATGGGATGGTTCCGCTGGCTCGACGCGATCGTCAGCCCGCTATTCGACGCGCTGCGTTTCGTTGCGCCGATCGCCTGGGTGCCGTTCGCCGCGATGTGGTTCGGCACCGGCATCGGCGGGCCGGTGCTCATCATATTCAGCGGCGCGTTTCCACCCTGCGTGATCAA